>LKUH01000376.1 GCA_001412425.1 Candidatus Cloacimonas sp. SDB | reverse complement strand
CTCCAGGAAATCCTGGTAACGCAATAATATTCCCAGTTGTTTGTTCATTTCACTTTGTGAATATATTGATGTTAACAATCCCTTATATTTTGAAGTTTTTATCATCTCCAAAGCATCTCGTGAACGATGAAATGCCGATCCATCCATTTTGTAAGAGTTATCGTTATCTATAGCAACTTCACCGATGCCAATGCCGGCACGGAATTTTGGTTTCAATTCCTTGAGCGCTAGAATAATCCGGTAAAAAACAACGAACTTGTAGGATAATGCCGGATTGCCAAGTACGAACTGAAATTCATCACCCTGAATAATGCTGAAAGAAAGTTTATCCGCTTCAGCTTTAGGGAAAAGTTCGGTGGTTTCAACGAAAGCTTGCCTGATAAGTTTATCCAGTTTCTTTCTTGCAACGGAGTCATATTGCCTGGATTTTATTATATCACAAGTAACTGCTGCTATCATCTGAACTCCTTTTATTTAACAATACTTTTTTCCACACCTTCATAAATTTCATCGATCTGTTTCTGATATTCGATGGTTTTTGACAGGGTAGTGACGATGCGGCTGTAATGCCGTGAATCTTCCATCTGCCTGCCTTTACGGTCTTTCAAGTATTTCTGCAGAACCTGATAACCGCCGATCATGTAATTCCACACTTCCGGCTCCACATTATCAAAATATTTATCATTATTGATGTAAACCCGCTTTTCAGCTTCATTGTAAACCGGTCTTTCGATCTTGTTATTCTCACCGGTTCCGTTGTATCTGGAAATTGGCTTATCCAGCTCAGGACTCTTCATCAGATGCAACGCGGCAACCCTCTCTCCCAATCCTGCCATTTTTTGGAAAACTTCATAATTGGCAGTAAATGGCACCCTCGGAAAATCTATCTTTAAAAATTCGGCGTATTTCTCACGGTAGATATTACTGTAGAAAACTGCATAAATGTAATAAAGTATTTCTTCGGGAGTTGGTTGTTTGCCAAAATTGGAAGTAAATTTCTCCACAATTTCTGCAGATAGATTGGGCACCCTCTCCGTTTTCAACTGTTCGTGCCAGTCACCGGAATCCTCTTGGGGATAGAGATAGAGAGGTAGTATTTGAACAGTACCTGGTGACTGAATTAAATTAATATCAACCATATAATTTGTAATATAACTACAAGACCAAGAAATATCCTTTTTAAATTGGAAACGAGTAGACAATAGCCCAACATTCTCTTCCAGCATGTGGCGCATGACATCAAATCTCATTCGTTCAACAAGATTAGTATTATACAAAATAAATCGATCATCAAAAGGGCGATAAGATATTGGTTTTATTATTTCTTCAAGATCAATATCCTTCAGTTTTGTACGAGCTTGCTTAAGTTTCCAATTTGTTTTATCTTTCAAAGAATAAGTTGTTGCAATTATCTCATCTTCTACATTCGGATTTGTAAACTGAGAAAAGCGTAATTTTAACTCGTTTTTTGTAGGACCAACTGTGAATGAATCTCGTGATGTTACGATACCTACACTATTAACCGGAAAAATCTCTGTAATTTTTGGCCATTTCAGATAGTCCTGAATTTCCTTTGTATTGCGTTTGATCAGAAAATAGTAGGGTGAAGCAGGCTGGAGCGGCTGGTAATTATCCAATTTGAAATCCGTTTTTTCCAGCCAACCATATTTCTTTTCCCGCAAACCAAACAGATCGGCATGCAAAACCTGTTTTTCAGTTTCCTCTTTCTTTTTCACAAAAACAGCAATTGCCACGCCCTGGCGGATGTCGAAGACGTTCTCATCTTTGCCGCCGTCCGGGCAGGTTTCCTTTTTCAGGCTGTTGCCGTGCAGATCGAGCAGGTAGATCTCATCGAAGGTTTTCAGCAGGCTCTGGCGCATTCCCCGAAAAGTGGGATTATCCAGATAGCTGTGATTGGTGATCATCGCCACGATGCCGAAACCGCTTTTCTGAATTTTCCATTGGGCAAAGCGCAGGAATTTCACATAATCATCCTGTAGCCATTTAGGATTTCTTTCTCCCAGCGGTTGGCCATCCACTTCATAATAACTTTGAGCGCCGTCCAGATCGGATTTCAGCAGTTTTTCCGTCCAGTCGTTGGAATTGGAAGAGATGCCGCTGTAGGGTGGATTTCCCATGATCACCAGGATCGGCTGCTGTTTCTTCACCTTTCCTGCCAGATGGCTTTCTTCGCTCAGCGAACTGAGCCCGGGAATGTGAATGACGTTCAACTCTTCCATTTCCAGCGTGTTAGTAAGATAGAGTTGAAAGCGCTGGTCGTCCTGCAAGTGCAAGCCCAGTTCTTCAAACAGGAATCCCATCTTCAGATGCCCGATAGCATAAGGAGCCATCATCAGTTCAAAGGAATAGAAATTTTTAAGAATATGGTTTTTGAGAAAAGATTGAATATTGCCATCACCGTATTTGCCTGTAAATTCCTGCACTGCCAGTTTCATCGCTTCGGCGGGAAAAGTGAGAGTTCCACCTGCCGGATCAAGCAGGGTTACATTTTCCGAAGCCAGTCCATCTGCCAGCCCGAAGCGAGATTTCAGAAGGGAATGCACAGCGCGCACGATGTATTTGACGACCGGTTCCGGTGTGTAGTAAACACCTCGTTTTTCACGCATGGCGGGATCGTATTCGGAGAGGAAAGTTTCATAGAAATGGATGATCGGGTCTTTGCCTTTGCCATCTTCGTAGAATTTTTTCAATATTTTATTTACTTTTGTAACTTTTAAAACCTCGGCAATATCATCTACGATCACCTGCAGAGCTGGAGGTGGATCTTGCAGTGAAATAAACTTGAAAACGTCACGCAAAATACCAATGGTTTGGGGAATGAATTGAAAAGCTAACTCCCGATTGAAATCGTCGCCGGCACGGGTTCGAGCCGCAAATAAACCATAAGTGATGGTTTGGGAATAAAGGTCGGCAAACTCAGCTTCGGTAATCCCTTTGATCAGGTATTTTTGGAAAGCTTCATAAAAACCCAGAATGCTGTTGTTGCTTTTGTGCTGATCGTCTAATTCTATACGAACTACTTCGTCTTTAAGGAAGCGGGTACGTTTTGCCAGTTCTTTAGCCAGAGAGCCGGCGGTGTGTACTTTAGGTAGTTTGTAGGAGAAATATTTTTCCAGCAGATCTAAAAATTTTTCTTCATTTTCCAGAACAGGGACTTTACCAAGCTGCTCAAGGTGATAAAATCTGCCAATCTGGGCACGATTTGTTTCCACGCCATTTCTAAACAGGATAAATTCCAGAAAATTAGTGAGAATAACATTTGGAAAAGTTGAGATATAACGCTTTAACTGTTCGGAATGTTTGATATTATCCAGATTTTGTTGATGCGGTGCTTTGGCTTCGATGTAACCGATGATGTGATTTTTTCCGTCCCAGATACGGAAATCAGGATTACCGGCTTCGGTTTTTTTAGGAAGTATTGTGATGGCTGCTTTCAGCTTCTGCGTTTTGCTAAATTCAATAAACAGTTTTTCCAGGCTGGAGTAATAGCTTTCTTCACGTGCATCACCGCGCTTAAAGACTTCCGCAATTTCTTTCAGGTATTTTTTCAGCATTAATATCTCCATTTCAATTGCAGTATTAAAAAAATTATAACGTTCATTAAAAAATGTTCACTTCCTTATTTCGTCAATTAGTTTTTCCTGATTGGATTTTGCTAACCTTTTT
>LKUH01000375.1 GCA_001412425.1 Candidatus Cloacimonas sp. SDB | reverse complement strand
TATGGTATCTGGTCTTTAGTTCCCCCAATACTTGCTATTACACTTTGTTTAATTTTGAGAGAGGCATTAATATCTTTATTTTTAGCAGTCTGGGCTGGTGCAACAATCCTTAATAATGGAAATTTTTGGGCAGGTGTCAATACTACGGCTACGACCCTTATATCATCAGTTGCTGATTCCTGGAATGCCAGTATTATTTTGTTTTTCTTTATAGTAGGTGGATTGATGGGCATGATTTTCTTCTCAGGCGGCGGACAAGCCTTTTTAGAATCCTTAGCCAAAAGAGCTAATAATTCTAAAATGGCTCAACTCTTTTCCTGGTTAGGCGGTATTGTTATTTTTATTGATGATTATGCAAATTCAGCCTTTATCGGGAATTTATTCCGACCGCTTTCTGATAAATATCGTATTTCGAGAGAGAAACTTGCATATATTGTAGACTCAACGGCTGCCCCTGTATCTTCCATATTTCTTATTTCAACCTGGATTGGATATCAGGTTGGATTAATAGGGGATTCACTTCCTGCTGGAACAGAAGCCTCTCCATATTATTTGTGGCTTAGTAGTATTCCTTATAGTTTTTATTCTATACTGGCGATTGTTATGGTAGGGATTATTGCCTATACAGGTAGAGATTATGGACCAATGTTAAAGGCTGAGATACGTGCGAGAAACACTGGGGAATTATGGGCAAAAGATTCTCGGCCATTGTCCGGTACTTCAGAATTAAAAATTGCTGAAAAGGCTTCTATAAGTCCGGCAAATTTGTGGGTGCCCATTATATTATTAGTAATCTTGTCTTTCTATTTTATGTGGTCGACAGGCGGCGGAAGTGAAGCTGAATCATTTTCCCAGGCAATATCTGATGCAGATTCTATGTTTTCCATATTATTGGCAACAATTATTGCTTTTATTGTAGCTATTATAATGTATGTAGTTCAAAAGATTGCTACAGTAGCAGAAATAATGGATTCCTTTATGAATGGGGCACGAATGATGGTCTATGCGACACTAGTTTTGATAACTGCCTGGTCAATTGGAAGCATTTGTGGAGAATTAGGGACTGCTCCATATATTGTAGGAGCCTTAGGAGAATCTTTGTCCCCAATAATTTTGCCGATATTGACCTTTATTGTTTCAGCCCTTATTGCTATTTCTACCGGTACATCATGGGGGACGATGGCAATTGTTACACCAATAGTGATTCCCCTTGGGGTTAGTGTAGGAGCTGCTTTGCCAATTGTAATTTCCAGTGTTTTAACGGGTGCAGTAATGGGTGATCATTGTAGTCCAATATCAGACACTACAGTAATGTCTTCGACCTTTGCCGGATCTGACCATATTGACCATGTCAGAACCCAGATACCTTATGCCATTACTGTTGCCTTGATTGCTGCGTTTTGTTATATTCTTGCAGGGCTTGGGGTTCCAGTAATTATCGATTTGATTGTTGGATTTGTTTTACTTTATCTTGTTGTCTATTTATTATCTGCTATATCTGCTAAGCAATTAGGTATAAAATTTCCTTTAGAGGAATTCGTAGAAAAAGAATCGGAATAAATAATTATTATAGATAATAAATATAGTTATACTTTGTTGGACATCTGTCTTATTTATTCGCAATCTTTGGAAATAGGATAGATGTCTTTTTGTGCCTTCCGAAGATAAATAATTATAAAAACCATTTTTCGCTTCTAAATAATTTTGTAAAGGAAAAGAAAATTGATTTATTGCCCTATCCATATTACAATTAAATATATCAAAGAGAAAGGGTGGTAATCTTTGAAAAAGCAAAATATTATCATTATGGGGGCCGCAGGAAGGGATTTTCATAATTTTAACGTTTTTTTTCGGAATAATGATGATTATTATGTCGCAGCTTTTACCGCTACGCAGATTCCCGACATTGCTGGGAGAAAATATCCTCCTGAGTTAAGTGGGATACAATATCCGGAAGGGATCCCAATTTTTCCAGAAGAAGATTTACCTAACTTAATTCAAAAAGATAATATTGACCAGGTAATTTTGGCTTATAGTGACTTACCCCATCAGTATGTTATGGAGAGGGCTTCAATAGTATTGGCAGCAGGGGCTGATTTTAGATTAATGGGTACCAGGAATACTATGTTAAAGGCACAGGTACCTGTTGTTTCGGTCTGTGCAGCCAGAACCGGCAGCGGAAAGAGTCAGACTACGCGCAAGGTTACTCAGATATTAAAGGAAATGGGTAAAAAGGTGGCAGTTATCCGACATCCAATGCCTTATGGTGATCTAACAAAACAGATCTGGCAGCGATATGAAAATTATAGTGATCTAGATAGATATCAATGCACCATTGAAGAAAGAGAAGAATATGAACCACATCTAGATTTAGGAAACATTGTCTATGCAGGTGTAGATTATAGTGAAATCTTAAAAAGAGCTCAGAAAGAGGCTGATATAATTGTTTGGGATGGAGGTAACAATGATATGCCATTCTATCAGCCGGATTTACACATAGTAGTTACCGATCCACATCGGGTTGGGCATGAAAAAACCTATTATCCGGGAGCGGTTAATTTAAGAATGGCAGATATTGTTATTATCAATAAGATTGATACTGCAGATTGGAAAAGTGTTGGACAATTAAGGATGAATATACAGGAGATGGTACCAGAAGCAATATTGATTGAAGCCGCCTCACCTATTCAGGTTGATCAAGCGGAGATAATAAGAGGCAAGAAAGTAATTGTCATAGAAGATGGACCAACTTTAACACATGGTGAAATGCAATTCGGTGCAGGAGTGGTAGCTGCCCGGAAATACGGTGCTAAGGAAATAATTGATCCAAGACCTTATGCTGTAGGTAGTATCAAGGAAACATATCAAAAATACCCTCATATCGGTATACTATTACCCGCCATGGGCTATGGCCCAGAACAAACCAGGGAATTGGAAGCAACAATAAATAATAGTGACGCTGAACTGGTAATAATAGGTACTCCCATTGATTTGAGTAGAGTAATGCAAATTGATAAAGCATATGTAAGAGTAAGGTATGAATTACAGGAAATTGGAAAACCTGATTTACGAGAAGTCTTACAGAAATATTTTCAAGATGAACGATAAAATCAATACTGATACCTTGGAAACTGGTAATCTTAGTATCGATAAATTAATAGATAATCTTTTATTATACTTATTACTATAAAATGACAGGAGGTTAATAATGTTTGAAGAACAAGTGTTGTTATCAACCCAATACCAACCTGCTAGCACAATTAAGGGTTATACAGACAAAGTTCTTTATCTAAACTTATCCAGTAAAGAGGTAAAGATTAAGAATGTTCCAGCAAAAGTCAAAGAAGTGTTAACCGGTGGTCGCGGTTATGGTTTGTGGTATTTGTGGAAGGCAGTGAAGCCGGAAACAAAGTGGGATGACCCGGAAAACGAATTAGTGTTTTGCACTGGACCAATTTGTGGGATTACCCAATATTCTGGTTGTGGTAAAAGTCATGTTGTAAGCATATCTCCTGAAACTGGGAGTGCAAATGATAACAATGCTGGAGGTTATTTTGCCCCATTATTAAAATTTTCGGGATGGGATGCTCTGGAAATCCAAGGTAAGGCTAAACAGGATGTAATTATATTCAT
Source organism: Candidatus Cloacimonas sp. SDB (assembly GCA_001412425.1). Taxonomy (GTDB): domain Bacteria; phylum Cloacimonadota; class Cloacimonadia; order Cloacimonadales; family TCS61; genus SDB. The sequence goes on along the minus strand of LKUH01000375.1, from coordinate 1,413 downwards.
TGATGGAAATAAGGGTGAGATTAAAGTACAGGTGTCTCCATACCAGGAAACTAATTCTTATATTCTAGCAGAAAAATTGACTGAACATTTTGCAGAAAGCGAAGAAGACAAGAGTAATATCAGTGTTGTATCGGCTGGAGAAGGGGCTAAAAATTCACTATTAGGAATCCTGAATTTTAGCTGGTATGATCGTGGCCGTAAAAAGATACGTTATAAACAGGGAGCAAGGGGTGGTACAGGAACAGTTCTTAGAAATAAGAAAATTGCTGCCATCGTTGTTAAGTATAAAGGTGTAAAGGGAAGTAGCAATAATCCAGCCAATCCTGAATTATTAAAAAAAGCAGGACAGCGATTAACAAAAGAGATTCTTTCGTTGGATCATATTGAAAATGGTATGCGTGAAACAGGTACGGTAAATCTTTTCGATCATATGAATGATCATGGTTGTTTACCGGTCCGTAATTTTCAGTATGGTTCACATCCGGAAGCTCCAAATATAAAGAATCAGGTTTGGTTGAAACGTTTTTCTCAGAAGCAAGCAGGTGATTCCTGTTGGATAGGATGTAATCTACGTTGTTCCCATGCAGTTGATAGATTCAAGTTAAAAACCGGACCTCTAAAAGGGGAAGAGGTAATTGTTGATGGACCTGAATACGAAACTGCTGCCGGTATTGGCGGAAACTGTGGTTGTTTTGACCCTGATGTAGTTTTGGAAGCCAATTTTTATTGTGACCATTATGGCTTGGATACTATTGGAATAAGCACAACCATCGCTTTTCTGATGGAATGTTATGAAAATGGAATTCTGGATAAAGGGAAAACTGGAGGATTGGATTTAAGATTTGGAAACGGTAGTGATTTATTGGAGCTTATACATCTAATTGCCCGAGGAGAAGGATTTGGAAAAATAGCAGGGCAGGGAGTCCACCGTTGTAAAGAATATTTTGTTAAAAATTACAATGCTGATAAGGTTTTTTTAAATGATATTGGTATGGAATGTAAAGGAATGGAATTTTCCGAATATGTAACCAAAGAATCTCTTGCCCAGCAAGGAGGATATGGTATTGCCAATAAAGGACCTCAACACGATGAATCCTGGTTAATTTTCATGGATCAGGTAAATAAACAGATACCAACCTTTGATGACAAAGCAGAAGCATTGTTCTATTTTCCTTTATTTAGAACCTGGTTTTCCCTGGTAGGGCTCTGTAAACTTCCGTGGAATGACATCGAGCCTGCTGATAATAAGAAGAAGTATTCGGGGATAACTGCAGCAAAGGTACCTGAACATGTGGAAAATTATTGCTGGATATTTGAAGGGGTGACCGGTAAAAAAATTTCCCCTGAAGACCTTATTACTCAATCTGAAGCTGTCCATAATTTCCAGAGACTTTTAAATCTGAAGATGGGTTT
>LKUH01000374.1 GCA_001412425.1 Candidatus Cloacimonas sp. SDB | reverse complement strand
AAATTATTTTTTCAGCAGCTTCTGGAAAAGGTAAAACAACTCTTTTCAGAACTCTTCTGGGTTTTCAGACTCCTGATAAAGGCAAGATACTGCTTAACGGCACAGAACTTAACGCCGGATCTGTAAAAGATTTTCGCAGCAACATGGCTTATCTGAGCCAGGATATAGATCTTCCAAGAATTAAATTCACAGAAATTCTAGACGAGCTGTATTGCTATGAATTAAATAAACATTTAATCAGGGATAACTCTGAAATTAACCTGCTGCTTGATAAATTCCAACTAGGCGAAGAATATCTTCATAAGAAGATCGCTGAACTTTCCGGTGGTGAAAGACAGAGGATAGGACTTATCCTCTGCATACTGCTTCACAGACCCGTCTGGCTGCTGGATGAGCCTACTTCAGCCCTGGACGATGATATGAAAAAACAGATATCTGAATATATTCTGACCAGAAAGGAGACCATCCTGATAATCTCCCATGACAAGCAATGGTTTGAATCAGACAAACTCCGGGTTGAAAGGTGGTAGAATGGGAGCTCAGGATATTGGAATTCTATCTGTAGCACTTCTATTGCTCTTTGTTGTTCCCATTTTTATAATCAGCAACAGATTGAAATTGCAGCTTAATAAAAAGATCGTAATTGCACTCACCAGGATGGTAGCTCAACTTACCTTTGTTGGAATATACCTGCAATATCTGTTTAAACTGAACAATTCTTATGTGAACCTTCTTTACCTTCTGTTAATGATCACGGTGGCTTCCTATTCAGTTCTGAGATCAGCTGAATTCAGATTGACCAGATTCATGTTCCCCATTTTTATTTCTATTCTCATACCTCAAATAACTATAATCCTTTTTTTTAATAAATTTGTGGTGAATATTGAAAATATTTTCAATGCCAAATACCTGGTCCCCATTGGCGGTATGTTATTGGGAAATTGTCTGCGCGGAAATATTATAGCCCTGAATACTTTCTGGTCCAGCCTTAAAGACAGCGAAAAAATCTATCATTACAGCCTGGCTTTAGGGGCATCGAGGTTTCAGGCGCTAAAACCATTTGTCTCCAGAAGTATCCTTTCTGCAGTTAATCCAACCATCGCATCTATCGCCACGATAGGACTTGTATCTCTGCCCGGAATGATGACTGGTCAGATCCTGGGAGGATCAGTTCCACTGGTGGCTATAAAATATCAGATAGCAATTATGATCGCGATCTTTGTGGTTCAATACTTTAGTGTACTGTTTTCTATCTTCTTTTCCATAGAATTGGGTTTCGATTCCTTCGATATGAGAAAAAAAGAGATCTTCCTGAGACAAAAAGAAGAACAATAATATGCAGCCTGTGAATATTGCCCTGCTCAAAATGGGAGATCTGAGAAAATATTCCAGCCCCGATTACGATGAGCTGATAATTTCTGCAACCGGCCTGGACAGAAAACATTTTTCAGTTTACGATATCCCCGATGGGAATAAAGTTTCCAGTCATGTCAAACCCGACGGAATTATTATTTCGGGATCAAGTTTGATGGTTACCGATAAACTTCCATGGAAAGAACCTGTCTGTGAATGGCTGCAGGAACAGATTGCTGACGATATCCCGATCCTGGGAATCTGCTTCGGTCATCATCTTCTGGCTCAGGTTCTGGGTGGAAAGATCGGAGATAATCCTGAGGGGATCGAACTTGGGACAATCGATATTCATTTGAATTCAGCTGGTAAAAAAGATCAGCTTCTCAGTTATTTTTATCCCAAATTCAAAGCCCAGGTTTCTCATGTTCAATCTGTAATTGAACTGCCGGAAAAATGTGTTGTCCTGGCCAGTTCCGCTCAAGAACCGATCCAGGCTTTCAGATATGGCCATCATATCTGGGGAATACAGTTTCACCCGGAATTCGATGAAAAATTATTGACTGAAATCGTTCTGAGGAAAGCTGAAAATCCTGATCTTGAGATCAATGTAAGGAAAACACTTAAGAAGATCGAGAGCACGAAAGCAAGCTATTCGCTGCTGAGAAAATTCGCCGGGATAGTCAAATTATATAATTGATCTAAGCCAGTTGTGCAGTCTGATAAACTCCTGCTCAGTTAATGTTTCCCCTCTGCGTTTCAGGTCTATCGGACAGGAATCCAGATTTGCAGCGATCTTTGTTTTTGTTATTAAAGCCTGCAGGTTTTTCCGCAGCATTTTTCTCCGGTTACCGAAAGAGACTTCGATCAGCTTCCAGAAAAGTTCAAGATCAGCTAATTCCGGTCTGTTCTCTCTGGGTAACAAACTTATTACTGCAGAATCCACTTTCGGAGGTGGGAAAAAAAGATGAGATTTAATTGTAAATTCATATTTTATCTTAAAAAAATAATTCAATTTAAGGGTTAGAATGCCATAATCTTTTGTTCCTGTTTCCGCCGTAATTCTTTGTGCCACTTCTTTCTGGATCATAATTACAATTCCTGAGAAATATTCGGTAAATCGGGCAACTTTGAATAAGAAGGGGGATGTGATCTGATAAGGTAAATTTGCCACAATCTTTACTTTTTTACCAGGAAACAGTGCTGTCCAATCCGCTTTCAGTACATCCTGTTTAACCAGATTGATCTGTGTTCCAAACTTTTCCTCTAAAATCCGGTAAAGTGAAGAATCAATTTCAAAACAGGTTAGATCTACTTTCCTGTTCAGAAGTTCTTCAGTCAAAATTCCCATTCCAGGACCTATTTCCCAAACCTGTTCTCCCGGTTTTATCTCAGAAATATCAACGATTTTGCGAATAATATTTTTGTCTTTCAGGAAATGTTGCCCCAGACTTTTTTTGTGTCGGAATTCGTTCATTATTTTTCCTTTAAAAAAATATTCGTAGCTAAACTAGTTTCCCCTTCCCTCTGCCAGGAACTGAACTTGTACACTCACCCTCGCTGCTCGTAGCTAAACTCCCGTTTAGCTA
>LKUH01000373.1 GCA_001412425.1 Candidatus Cloacimonas sp. SDB | reverse complement strand
TGATAGTGTACAGGAAGGCAATTTCGTCACCGGAGCATACCAGGTCTGTTATGACCTGAACGAACAGAATATGCAACGGGAAGTATCAGGGCTTGTCATGGCCTGCAGAAAATTCGGTCTTGGTAAGGGATATATCATCACTGAGAGCACCACCAAAACCGTCAAAGAGGATGGCGTGGAGATCCGGGTTGTTCCCATAACGGTGTTTCTGCTTGGCCTGGTGGATCAGGTGTGATGCGGGCATCACATGCAATTGTATTCAGAAAACAAAATTACAGGATAATTATGTATGATCGACCCCTGCCTATACGGAAACTCCCATGTAGTCGATGATTCGATCAAATACGTCTTTTGCGTCTGCTATTCTATCTCCATTCCATCTCCAGGCGATCTCATATCATCGGATATAAAGCCGCCGGGTTCTCGAATATCCATGTGCAACGTTTTCTCTATCCTGACAGTAAGTTAGGGGCGGATACTTCACAATTATCAAAAACAATTAGATTTTTCGATAGATATTCAGTCCGATCTTTATATCCTCGTTGTCTGGAATGGATACATTTCCTTCCGTTGACGCTATTGTGATGGATTTTCCTGACTTTGACGGTCCAAATTCTTTTGTTATATCTACGGTTATGACCAATTGATTCCCATTCAGCTTCATATCAACATTCTTCATTCAAATCAGTCTCCTTTTTGTAATGCATTCTAGGTGGTCTTAAACCATCCTTCCGTATTGATAACGGATTCATCCGCGTCTCTATTCTTACCGGATCATGCCTGACTCTTTCGTGTGCACACACGTGCTCCGGGGCTTTGACTTCGGCGATTCACAAAATATCCATCCAATTTTCTCCGGCTACTCATCAAACCGTACATTCATACAGACCCACTTCAACCAGCTTTTAACTGTCGAAGCCCGCCGAAGGCGTGTTACCGGGTTATAACGGGCATCGAATCGATAAAGAAGATCAGCAATACTCTGTGTCGAAATTGATTCGATATCAAAATTGGATTCCCTCAATAATTCGATGGAATATCGAAATGTAGGCCGTTTGAACAGTTGCGTCAGCAACTGTCCGTTCCGGCAACGACGGGTCTTGCATCGCTTCAATTCATATCCCAGTGGGGTGAGGACGAATTGACCTCTTGTTTCACCCCTTTCAAGAAAACCCAAGTAAATTGCAGCATTTGCATAGTAATCCCCCTGTCGTTCATCAAATTCGAAGTATTCCGCAATTGCTTCTTTCGTATCCAATTCATCGTTAAACGAAATCACGAGGTCGATTATCTTATCAATATCGTTTGCTTGCGGAAATGGGGCTGTATCAGGCTCACACGGATCGACGGGTATTGGAGCTGAAAAGGTGTCATACTCGACAACCAGGAATGGATCTTCATCAACCGAGAAGCATCTCTGGTCAACAATCTCCATCACTCCATACCGTTCTCCGAATTGAAACGTAGTGAGATAGAACAGGCCATTCGAATATGAGAAAAAAATTGGAATGACCGGTTTCTGTGACCGTGATGACCAGTCCTTCCAGGGAAAATAGAGTTGCCTGATATGGAAGTCCTGCCGCTTCCCCATCTTTGCTTCAATCAGGTATATCCCCTGTGACCCTTCAAATCCCGAATCGATCTCCATTTGAACGCCCTGAATAGGGATTGATTCGTCCCTCCCAGGTAAGGCAATAGAAAAAGAGCTCGAACGCAATCTCCCACGAATCGTAAGAAATAGCTCGGGTTCATGAGTATATGTTTTCAGAACAGAGGCTATATTGGCATAATCAAGGGCCTGGAACTCGCCTGAGATCGATCCCAGGTCCAATGTCTCAAGTCTATCAACATATGGATCAGATTCGTGAATTTCGATCGGGATTGTCCCAGAATCCAGATCAAATTGAAAATAACTCCGGGAATCAGGGTCTTGAAAAATGATATATTCGCCGTTTTTAATGGGTAGGATGACAAGCTGGTGTTTTCGGAATATATCAGGCCTCGATTCCAGGGTGTCCTGTTTTGCCATCAAACGGGGTTCTCTTCCTCCAACTTCCTTCAAAGTCGATGCAGAAATCCGGGCATGTCCGTCTTTTTGTATCGAATCGAGGAGATTCAGATCATTGAAGACTTTATTCCAGGCACGATCGTTTTTCGAGGTCATGGGAATTTAATAATTGGTGACGATAATTTCGCGAATTTCTCCCCTTTTTGTCCCGTCGCAGTTAATCATCCTCTTTGCAGGAACTCGTGTGATATGGTACTTTTCATAGAGAATATCGAAGAAATCATCATTGGGGTCCACGTTTTTTGGATCCGAATTACTCAACATGAGCTTTGCATGCTTCCTGTCACACTGTTCAAAGAATGAAGCTAATCGCTCTTGCTCTGAATCGTTGAACCCATTCTTGGAATATTGCGTAAATGAGGAAGTCTCATTAAGTGGTCGATATGGAGGGTCAAAGTAGACAAAGGAGTTATCCGAAACATATCGATAGGAATCAGTAAAATCACCAAGATGAATTGTAGTATTTTGTAGTGTTTCAGAGTCCAGTCTTAGCAGATCTGTATTCAAGATCTTCGGGTTCTTGTATTTCCCAAAGGGTACATTAAATTCTCCCTGATTGTTCACCCGATAAAGCCCGTTAAAGCACGTTTTATTCAGGAATATCAGATACGCAGCTCTGTTTATCCAAGATTTTTCAAACTGGTGGAAATTTATTGCCGATTTCTGACGATTGAATTCATCACGGAGATTGTAATAGAATTCTTTACGGCCTGAATCATCCTTCGAAAAAAAATCCTTTTCAATATCACCTAAATTGTCAATCAAATCCTCGACATTGTTTCTCACGACAGTATATGCAAGAATCAATTCCTCATTGATATCAAAAATATGACACTCATCAAACTCGAATAAACTGTTGAAATGGAAAAAGACTGCGCCCCCACCAATAAATGGTTCAATGAAAACCGGCAGTTTTCCCTCAGAGAGTTCTTTTGGTATTCGTTTGGTGAACTCTTCCAGTAATTGGGTCTTACCACCAGCCCATTTTAAAAAAGGTTTTGCAGAGGAATTAGCCATTTTAATGGTCCCTTGTTTTACTCTCTTTGTTTCAGAAGATATGGATTCAAGAGTTTTTAGTTGTACTGATGCGTGTGGTGAAAGTGTAAAAATGATTTCGCTACATTGAGAATGGATTTGGGGATTGTATTAAAATCCGAACATTGTTACAAATCCTATCGATACACCCCAGAAACCAGTAACTGGTTATTTCATCTTTATCATTATCTACAGGAGATTGTCTGTTTACTCTGAAATTTTTTGAAAAACGGAGAGGGCAGAATAGAATGAACATTATTGGGTAATCCGAGAGAGGATTGATCTTCGTCTTGTCTCCTTCTGGGGTTTCCATACATCAAATTCTGCGGGAAGTAAATTGAGAAGATTTTCAGGTTTCATTGCATATAGGTCATAGTTTGTATCTAATTGGTTCATTACTGCAATAAAACGATACAAATTTCCTTGTTTTTTCCTACTGTATGCTCCTTTTTTTATTCCTTCTTTTCCATCCTTCATTTCTTCCAAATATAATAATTGAACAGTTCTTATCAAATTTTTATTTGAAATCATATTCTGTCTCGCTGCTAATTCACGGAAGAATTTGTTTATTTTATTCAATGGAGTCATTAAAAATAATTTTGAGTCGGTACCAAGTCGAGTATAAATATCCCATGTAGCCGCAACTAAATGAAGATAATATTTTGTATAACGTGGATTGTAAACATATCTCGCAATCTCTCCCATTTCGCGTTTTCCTTGAGAATTTATAGGAATTAATTGTTCAATATAATAGAGGACTAACCAATTCCATAATTCTTCATTTTTCATCAGGGCATTTCGAGGAATTCTTTCAAATAATTGGGCGAGATACATACCAAATTCATAACGTGTCTTAAAAGGAACATTTTCAATTTTTATTTCTGGCTTAAATGTCGTTGAAAACGGAGACTGATATAACAGGTGTAATGGAATCGGTGTATTCGCATTTATTTTAAGATTCTGAATAAAATCGCGGAACTCTTTATTTCCGATGTGGGTGAAAACACCAATCGCTGTCATTTGACTGATACCTCCTCAACCAGTTTGGAGAACGACTCCCACTTTTTATCTTCTCCAGATGAGAATTCATCGACCACTTTCTCGATCCATTCAACGATCTCCTGGCGGGAATCTGGATCATTTATGTTAAATCGAGTTGGAGGATCTTCGAGGTAGATTCTTTTAGCAAATTCAAACCAATTGAATTGCCATTCTTCAGTTGTCTCTTCAGGATCAAATTCTTCTACAAGGAACATGTAGGTTAAGACTTCCCTGATTACTTGAGGATATACAAAAAAGAAAAACAAAGGGTTTGATTTTGCAAGAGAACGGATATTTGGTATATTTTTATTCAACTCTAAAATAGGCAACGAGGTGGAATAGTTCATTCTCCAAACCTGATTTCCCAAGTCACAATTAAATTCGGTTGAAAGAATTGAACGTATCCGCTTTTCATCTCCTTTTTCAGTATGGGGTTTAATCCCATCGGCTTCTGCCAAAATCAGACCATATTTTGTGGAGAGATCGACTACTTTTATACGAAAATTCAAATTATCCAGATTTCCTAATTCAGAAATATTAGTTGATTCGGGTTGAATGATGTTGCTTACCGTGCCGAAATCGAAGCGTTTTCTATCAGTCCTGTAATAAACTTCTACGAAGACTTTGGCATCGAATGGTAATTTCAGTCCTTGGAGGTTGATAGTGGCATCAAACGATTTTATAACTTCATTCTCCCGATGAAAAGTGATGTGAATATTTTTTGCCGGAATTCTTTGTCTTCTTGTATAGTTGAGATGTCGTTTCATGCCTGAACCCTCTTAATAGATACCACCACATCGCGGTTTTGATCGAATCCATTTGTTTTCAACTCAAATTTTGAGCTTTCTATTGAAATGAGCATTTTATTCCTCACTATTTTATTGATTTTTCCACCTTTCACTTTTGGAACTATTTTCCCATATCCATGTCCAGATTTATCGAAAATGAAATCCCATGGGTCATAGCGATTGAATGGGTTCCCCGTTTTCGTATCATATACCACTTCTATGAGTGCATAAAAAGGTTCGAATGAGTTTTTTTGTGCAAGCGAGATATGAAAACCTCCTGGTTGTGGTCGAATGGAAAATATCCCCGGTCTTTGGGTTAATTCAGGAACATCAGGCTTGTTTACTTCATCGCCTAGTTTTTCTCCTTGCTCTCTTGGTATATGGAAAATATCTTTGAGAAAATCTGGATCTATGCCAACAGTCGGTACATCAAGAATCCGTGTAATTTCTCTAAGGCTTGACCGAACGTAGCGAAGTGTATCTCTTGCATTTTTATATTTCAATTTGAAATCTTCGGTTCGCTCTTTCCAATCAGTGTGAGCCGGCGATTCCGAATCTCCTAAAAATCTGGCAATTGGTTCATCTTCAGCTGTGAGGAGAGCTCGAACATTGTTGGTCTTAACCATTTTAATTTCCGATATCGTGATGCCAGATCTAATATAAAACTCTTCAATTTTTGGTAATTGTTCATCTTTTTGAATAAACGTTTTAAAATAAGAATCAATTGTTGTGTTGTTGGGTAGAGTGATTTGAATCGGAATTTTTGTTGGAACGATTTTCCCTTCTGCAAATAATTTTTGGGCGGATTCAATTTTTTCACCAAAGAGATCTTCAGTGATCTTTGGTAATGCAAATTTATCAAGAGTGACAAACTCAGATTCTTGAGTATTAACAGCGTTATGGATGAAATATAAAAGATTAGTCACGGGATGATTTTCCCAGGACGTTCCTTTCCAGTTTGATTTAGAGGCAATTTCAAAAATGTTTTGTTTGTTTAAGCACGTGGAATCTGAATCAGATTTAACCTCAACAGTGAGTAATCCACTGATAATTGAATAGAAGTAATGCTGAATGACTGCCCGAACAATATCCTGTTGAGTTATATCACTAATAGGGAAAGGAATAACAATCGATAGTCCTTTATCACCATTTCGTGAGATATTAAATTGCTGTTTAAATTTTTTAATATCACTTGAATCTTCGATTGGTTGGTTCTCACCTATACAGTAATAACCATAATAGTCGTATTGCGTCCCTTTGTGTCGATGTGATTTAAGGAGAGCTTTACCCAGAAGAAGTTCCCGCGAATCGTCTTGGCGTATGGTTAGTCCCCAAAACGATCGGAGTTCTGAACAAACGAAAAAAACAGTTTTGCCTAGTCCCCATCTCCCTGCATCACTCTTCTCTTTTTGTGAAATGCCTTCTCTCCACCAGAGATTGTAATAATTACTCTTTTGCCCACCGCTCACTTCAGTTCTAGTAATTGGCCCGTCTAGTCCTTTAGTCCCAAAATCTTCAATGACCAAAAAGTTGAATTTATCCTTATTTGCCGTATCAAGCTTAAATCCACAACTTTGAACATGTGATAACAGATCTGAATAATATGGATTTGACTCCTTTTTCGGCTCTGATCCAAGAGTAAATTTCACATGAACTTGTTTATTTGAATTGAGCCTGGCATCAAGTGAATTTTGGATTGCTTCACGGACAAGCGATGCCGAGGCGTCAAGATCACCAACATTAAAGAATTCAGCTTCGTGAGGAGAACGTTCAGGTTCTCCCTCACCCAGCGGTCGAAATTTCCACATTTAACTACCTGCTATTGTATAATATTGTTCTTACTGGTTATGTAAAATAAAAATTGTGTTATGAAAAAGAAAAGCGTTTGAATATTTTCACAATAAAACAAATCAAATGCTGAAACGCGATTTTTAATTCAAGGGTACCGCATTAATTAATCTGTAAAATTAGGTGATTAAATCCGTCATGCTATCTTCAATAGCGGTAAGTTAATCTATTAAGATTTTTTTACATTTCCTTGGACTATTTTTGTTCATTTGTCAATTTCGAGTGGATAAAGGGACGTTTCAATTTGTACATATTTATCCGCACATTTCCTTGCATATATCTTCGCCATTGAACGTTTTGAATAATCTTAATTGTTACTATCTTTAATTTCATTTCATTTCTCACTGTTTTGATTTCTTTTGGTGACGAAAATCCTTCCAAATTCTAATTTAATCATACCCAATGCTTCATCCCTGGTTCGTATAGCCCCCGAAATTAAAATACAACAGTATATTCCAAGTATCACCATTATCACAAAATGGTTCATAGTCATTGTGAAAGTTAACGTTGTTGCCAACCCAAAAATGTTTGTTTGAATTAGTATAATGGAAAAAATTACACTGATAATTATCGTGAATACCATACCCAAATTTGTAAAATAAATATCTAATCTTCTTTCAGTCCAATCGAGTAGACTATTATCTGCTCTTTGCCAATAGTAACTAAACCAAGTCTCATAGTTAGGTAGATGACGCAATCGAATTTCGTGATGGGCTTTTTTTAGTTCTTTACGCCGTTCAATATTATCACCTTGTACTTTTAATTGAGACAAAAGATCTGATTCAACATTTTTCAGATTTTTCTCCAACAATTTAGGATACCCTCCAAAGGAATTCCAGATAGCGAGCATTAAATTATAAAAAATATATCCGATTCCAGGAGATGCAAGTAATCCCGCAAGTCCAACAAGAATGGCCAACGTTCCTTGATCTCTTAACAAATCAATACCTTTCGATGTTTGATTAATTGAGATTTTTTCAGTGGTATTGCATTTTATATTTCCGCATTCATCTAGACAGGGATTTATGCAAATACTCTGTGAAATATTTGAAAATAGTAAAAAAGTTATGACAATTATAACGAATGTAATTCCAATTAAATTAAATCGATTTTCTCTCATATACTCCTCTGTACTATTCTATTTGTTCGGTTGAATTTAAGAATATTTTATTTTTAATTGTCCATATACGAAATTTTTTTATGTCTAATTAAAAGTATTGCCCCCAATGGCCTATTAATCCAATATAAAATCCATGGTTACTCTACGAACACAGAAGCCAATAGAGTCAATGCAAGGAAATAATATAATGATAGAATGTAATTTTTAGATAATGACTGACGATTTAATGGATATATTAATTCCATTAATTATTGCTTTAATTGCAGTTGCACTTACACACGTTCTTATATCGTATAGAGACTATATACGACTTCGCAATGGCTTTATTACTGAATTTGAAGAGAATTATGATAATTATCTCTTTTATCGGGAAAGTGAAACACCTACATTAATGACGCTTTTCTCAAATTCTGCATTTTTAGAATTTAGGAATAAAGGCTATTTGTTAAATATAGATAGTGGTGTTAAAAGCGAATTAAATGCAATTTATCTTTATTTAGAGTCTCTTAATCATATAATAATCAATTATCAAATCTCTATAAGTGATGATAGAATCAAAAAGTCCCTGAAAAGTGAATTTCTCTCGTTTGTGGAAAATTTAGATTTTTTTGATTTCCCTGGTAATTTAGAATATCTTCAAAAATTAAGTTATTGGGATATCATTTAAATGTTTTAATTTTACTACTGAAATACTTTTTTTATAGAATTTGTCCCCCCCACTCTTTATGTTGCGTCGAGCAATAGCTGCTCTGATGGTGCTTTTCAATCACTCTCTCCACAGAAGTCCTTATATTCGCACCACTTACAGGTCTGGAAATCTGGCGTTGGAAAGAACTCTTCTGCACATACAGCGTTGATGAGATTCACTACTCGTTCCTCGAACGCACCGATCGTTTCGGCAGTTGGGATATAATCAAAGGTTTTGTTGGGTGAGAGATAATACAATGAAGCCCGAATAGGCAGTTTTCTATATAAATCACGAATAGCGAGGCTGTAGAGGTTCATCTGCATATCTTCCTTGATAGTATTCTTTGAGAGTGTTCCGGGCTTTGAACCTGTCTTGAAATCTATCACCACAATATCGCCTTCAGGTGTTTCTTCGATGCGATCGATCACACCTCTTATTGTTCTTCCTCCAAGCGTGATCTGGAACCTCTTCTCAGCCTCGAGGATGCGGTTGCGATTGGCGGCTTGCCAGGCAAGGTACGTATCGAGTAAGGCCTCGGCCGTTGCACGGTCCTTCACCTCATGGCTCTTTGATTCATATGCTGCGGTAGACCAGGCAGAATCGAGTAAGGCAAGGGCCTTCTCTTTAGTGGGAGGAATTCCTTCTTTTTGCTTCTTTGAGAGATGTTCAATAACAGTATGAACCGATGAACCGAGATCAAAGAAGGTCCGTGGAATTGAAGGAATTAGGATAACGTATTGGAATTTATACTTCAGGGGGCACCGTTCATAAGTACCTAAGCCCGATGCGGAGAATGTATGCGCTTCACCAACGAGGGAGGGTGTATGTCCTTGCATGAGTGCTTCAATTTCTGCATCGTTTTCAGTAAAGGTGAGGAATGCATCACGATCAAACAAAGAAAGATTCTTTCCTTCTGATAAAAGTCGTAGCTTTTCGAGTGTGACGATGTGCTGAAGAGCGGTCTGAAGATGCAATTGATGAATTGCTCTCTTTGCCTGATATTGAATACTATGTTGATATTGCACCATTGGATTTTCCCCGCGGAGAGTCGGCGTGGATATTACCGCGGGGACATCTATCTGCTCAATAAGTGAGGTGTCTTCCAATGGAAGCTCATCCAGGAATTTCGAATGTTTGGTGGGGTTTTTATTATTCCCATACCACTTCGCCCTTGTAAGGTAGAGGTGATCCTCAGCCCTTGTCATAGCGACGTAAAGGAGACGACGTTCTTCCTGCTCAAAGAGTGCCTTCTCATCATCCCCGGTTTTCATTCCCTTTGAGAGGTCGTTTGGAACATAGAATTCCTTTGACTGATATCGAAGAGGGAATCTGTTCAATGCGAGATCAACTACAAAGACGACGGGGAACTCCTTCCCTTTACTCTTGTGAACGGTAAGGACTTTCACGGAATCTGCAACATCTGTCTCCCCGACCTCAATGGAGAACCCCGAGAGGAACCGAAGATAGGTGAGGAAGCTATCAACAGTCGCATCCTTTGTGATCTCTTCATACTCACGAGTGATAGTAAGGAATTGGTTGAGAAGGAGGATCTCCTGTCCTGTTTCATCTTCGAGAGCTCGGGCATAAAGGTCCGTCGCATGCATCATGAGATGGTGGACAAGAGTAGTGAGTGGCCCCCGATCTTTGTCCATGATGAGGCTATCAAGAGTACCGAGAATCTCCTTAATCTCAATTGAATAGTGTGGTGCTAAGGAGTCAACATTTCGCATCGCCTCGAATACCCCGTCATTATACGGATCTCCAAATGTTGATCTCCGAGCAACCGCATTGATCTTTTGCACCTCGGTTTCGGGTATACCCGATATCTTCATAACTCGATTGAGAGGTATCCCTGCTGTGATAGGATTGTTGATGATCTTTAAATATGCCAGTAAGTCCCGTATCACAGGCGCTGAGAAGAACTCCATCTCTCCCACAAATTCTGCGGGAATGCCTCGGTTTCGGAGCAATTGATAGAACTTCGCACCATCGCTTCTTCTTCGGCAGATAATTGCAAAGTCTTTGTACGTATAGGGGCGTTCCACTTTTTCCGTGCGTGAAATAAAGGGGGTACCAAGCAATCGCTCAATCTCTCCCACTACATATGAGGCCTCTGTTGTTTCATTCTCACATTGCACTACGTGAACTGGATCTCCCGGCGGGTTCTCGGTAAGCAGACGTTTCTCCCGACGGTTGGGTGCATGGTGCATCAAGGCCAGGGCAAGAGTGAGGATAGTTCGAGTGCTACGGTAATTATGAGTGAGCAGGATCTCTTGTGCATCCCGGAAGTGCTGCATGAAATCCTGCATATTAGTAAGATAAGCCCCCCTGAATCGGTAGATTGTCTGGTCATCATCACCTACAACACAGAGGTGGTCCCCGACCAGCATTTTGACCAACTGTAATTGGGCATAATTGGTATCCTGGAATTCGTCCACCAGGATATGCGTGTACCGCTCCTTATATCGCTGGAGAATGAGGGGTTTTCTCTCAAACAAACGGCATGTCTCATGAATCATGTCGTCGTAGTCAAGAAGCATCTCTTCGCGTTTGAAACGCTCATATTCCCGGTAGACTTTTAGAAGATCCGATAGTTTTTCTAGATATGCAGATTCTTCTGCAGACAGCTCGCATTGCTGTTTCTCCTTCAGGTACTCTGCAAGTTCATCTGGAGAGATCAGTTCATCGCGGAATGTACTGATTCCATCAATTATAGCTTCAATGACATCAACGGCATTATTGCCTACTTCTATGTGTTCGAACCCGAATGAGTCGATATTTTTCAATCCCCAGACGAGTTGATTTGCCCTGCTGATGATACCCGAGCTGAAATTGATGCCCGAGTCTAAGCGATTCTCTTCAAGAAATGTGAGGCAGAATGAATGGAATGTACTTACTGTGAGATCGGCACTCTGGGGTACCGATTCCAAACGCGCTCTCATCTCCTGGGCGGCTTTGTCTGAGAAGGTGAGAGCGAGAATTTGTGAAGGCGAAATACCCTGAGAAATGAGATAGAGTATCTTTTCCGTGATAACGTGGGTTTTTCCCGATCCAGGACCAGCAAGGATGAGCTGGATGCCGGAACATTTGATTGCGTCTTCCTGGGCGGGATTAAGCTGCATACAGAGTTATAACGTGAGGATTGAAGAAAAAGTTGATGCAAAGACCGGCAAAATCCGTCTGGGAACTGCAAGAAAGATTAGAGACAGCCTGCCAAATGCAACATATATCGGATTTACTGGAACTCCTGTATCTCTCGCAGACCGGAACACACAGGAGATATTCGGTGATTATATTGACATATACGACATGACCCAGTCGGTCGAAGACAAGGCAACTGTTCCCATATACTACGAAAGCAGGGTAGTTGCTCTCAAACTGGACGAAAACATTCTTCAGGAGATCGACGAAGAGTACGGCCGTATCGCAGAAGAGGCAGAAGAATATGTTGTTGAAAAAAGCAAGCATGAACTCGGACAGCTTGAAAGCATACTCGGAGCACCTAAAACAATCACATCACTATGTGAGGATATCATAACTCACTACGAAACCTACCGGCAGTTTGAGCAGACCGGAAAAGCAATGATAGTTGCTTATTCAAGACCAATCGCCATGAAAATCTACCGTCGCATTATGGAGATGCGCCCGGAGTGGATAGAAAAAATTAGTGTTGTCATGACCTCGGACAACAACGATCCCGAAGAATGGCGGGAGGTCATCGGCAATAAAAAGCACAAGGAGATCATGGGAGGGAAATTCAAAGACAACGATGACCCACTGAAGATCGCAATCGTTGTTGACATGTGGCTCACAGGCTTTGATGTTCCTTCCCTTTCCACGATGTATGTCTACAAACCAATGAGCGGTCATAATCTCATGCAGGCAATAGCCCGTGTAAACCGTGTATATAAGGATAAACAGGGCGGTCTCATTGTTGATTATGTAGGGATCGCAGGTGCACTTCGAAAAGCAATGAAGGATTACACCCGGCGTGACCGGAAAAACTATGGTAATCCTGACATCGGAAAAACCGCTTATCCGAAATTCCTTGAAAAAATGGAAGTCTGCCGTGATCTGTTCCACGGCTATGACTATTCCGGATTTGAAACCGGCACTGATCTGCAAAGGGCAAAACTCATCAGTGGCGGAGTAAACTTCATTTCTAACCCTGCAAAAGAAGAGAAGAAAAAGGCATTTATCAAAGAATCCCTCCTACTTCGTCATGCAATGTCTCTTTGCCGCAGCTTGCTTGACCAGAACCAGAGATTCGAGGCAGCGTATTTTGAAGCTGTAAGAACCCTTCTTACCAGAATTGAAGGAACTGGAAAACTCTCATTAAAAGAGATAAACAACCGCATAAATGAACTTTTAAAGCAGAGTATCCAGAGTGAGGGAGTAATTAATCTCTTCTCTGACGTCAAGGAAAAATATTCCCTGTTTGACTCGGCATTCCTCTCAGATATCGCCCGGATGAAAGAGAAAAACCTTGCAGTTGAGCTGCTTAAAAAACTGCTATCAGAACAGGTCAGGGTTTATTCAAGGACAAATGTAGTAAAATCTGCGAAATTTTCAGAGATATTGTCAGATGCAATGAACAACTACATAAAAGGAATGCTTACAAACGAGCAGGTCATCGAAGAACTGCTTAAAATGGCAAAGGAAATAGCGGAGGCTCATAAAGAGGGGGAAGAGCTGGGCCTCACACCTGAAGAGATGGCATTCTATGATGCCCTGACAAAGCCAGAGGCAGTTAAAGATTTTTATGAAAATGAAGAACTAGTTACCATCACAAAAGAGCTGACCGAACTTTTACGAAGGAACAAAACCATTGACTGGCAGAAAAAAGAAACAGCACGGGCAGGTATGAGGAGACTTGTCAAGCGTCTTTTAAAGCAGCACAGGTATCCTCCTGAGGGTATGGAGGATGCCGTAAATACAGTTATTGCACAATGTGAGATGTGGACTGACAACTCGGTATTTGATGAGTGAATAAATTTGTTACCTGCCCCCTCGAGAACTTCACATAGTAGAGCTCACCGTTCGCATCGTGGCACTTAAAGGAAGTGTATGAACTAGGATGCACCATTCATTCATCCATTTTGATCCCGGCCATGCTATAGCGGATATTCATTGGGTAAGAAGGCGAAGATAAGAAGAAGCAAGGATGGTATGTGGACTTAGAGGGGAGTGAAATCTCATTTTGAATACAAATTACATGATTTTCTTGACAGAGATAATTATCTAATTCGAAGAATCTCTCCCGTGAATTTTCCGAGACCTAAAAACGCCGGTACCAGCCAGGCAAGGCGGGGATTATCCATTCGGCGCTATCGCTCTAACGGCAGCAAATGTCATCGTGGAATAAGAGTGATAAATATCTACAACACAAAATAACGTGTCACTACAATAAGGGAAGGACGATGAAACATGTCACCAGGGATAATCCTGAATGGTTTCAGGAGTGGGCGAACGAATACGACAGTACTCTTGGAAAAGTGAAGAGACACCATACACTGCTTGACTTGGTCGTTACGGTATCGGGAATAAAAAGAAATGACCGGATTCTTGATATTGGTTGTGGAACAGGACTGCTGTCACTGAAATTCCTTAATAAAACGGATTGCACAATCACGGCAATTGACAGCTCAGCCCAGATGCTTAAAATATTCCAGGAAAAGATTGAAACGTGCAATCTGACTGAGAAAATTCATTGCGCACAAAAATCGGCGGAGGATATGGATTTTCAATCTCATCAGTTCGATATCATAGCAGCGACGGTTGCACTGCATCATGTGAATGTAAAAGAGCCCGTTATTAAAAATATTTATGACTATCTGAAAGATGGTGGAAGATTCGTTATTGGGGAAATCGATATGGATACAACAGGGAAACTGGATGACCCAGAGCGATTGGTAAGAATTCTGAATTACCTGACAAAGGAATTTGAACTCGCAATGAAAGAGGGGGGCATACCGGCATTTGAAAGGATGTATGACAATGGAAAGAAGCATATCTTAAACGATGGTGAATACTGCATTGGATTTGGTCAATGGGAAAAACTGTGCAGGAATGCCGGGTTTAAGAACGTCCAAGTCAGCCCGGTCAAAGGGTTTGAATGGTTCAAAGTTCTCCTAGCAACAAAATAAAAAAAGGCAGTTGGATGAGAAAGCAATCAGGCC
>LKUH01000372.1 GCA_001412425.1 Candidatus Cloacimonas sp. SDB | reverse complement strand
AACCTGCCCGTATCGGACAGGTTTTTTTTGTAATTAAACTTAAAATTTCAATTCATTTACTTCCCAATTTCATATTTTACATTCAATTGCTTTACTGCCAAAGTATCATCTACTCTTCTTACAGGAGTGGTAATTGGAGCATTATGCAGGTTTTCAGGGTTTTCTTCGCATTCGTGCGCTATTTCTATCATTGCTGCAATAAATGCATCCAGAGTTTCCTTACTTTCAGTCTCCGTAGGTTCAATCATCATAGCTTCACTAACTATTAAAGGAAAGTAAATAGTGGGTGCGTGAAAACCTTTATCCAGTATACGTTTGGCAATATCCAGAGTTTTGATACCATATTTCTCTTTCTGCCATTTACTGCTGGCTACAAATTCATGCATGCAAACCCGATTGAACTTAATATAATAATGATCTTCCATTTTTTTTCTGATATAATTAGCATTGATAACAGCATTTTCCGAAACACGCCTTAATCCCTCAGAACCAAGCATTTTAATGTAAATGTATGCTCTTAAGTTTACCAGAAAATTACCCAAAAAAGTATGAACCTTTCCAATTGATGTTGCTTCATTTCCATAATCCAGATAATATCTGTCTCCATCTTTTGCTATCATCGGCACCGGCAGGAACTTGATCAGATCTTGTCTTACACCTATCGGTCCCGAGCCTGGTCCGCCACCGCCATGAGGTGTGGAAAAAGTTTTGTGCAGATTATAATGCATGATATCAAATCCGATCTTTCCGGGTTTAACTAATCCCATTAAAGCATTGAAATTAGCCCCATCCATATAGATTAAGCCATCTACTTTGTGGATTATTTCCGCAATTTCTTCAATTTGAGATTCAAACAAACCCAGAGTATTGGGATTGGTCAGCATAAAACCCGCTACATCATCAGTCGTTGCTGCACGAAGAGCAGATATATCTACTATTCCCTCATCATTAGATGCTATTTCAACTACCTCATAGCCTGCTAGAATTACACTGGCCGGGTTGGTGCCATGAGCGGAGTCTGGTATTATGATCTTCGTTTTATGATTATTTTTATATTTATGATAGGCTGAAATTATCTTCAAACCCGTAAACTCTCCCTGTGCCCCCGCAACAGGCTGCAACGTAACTCTGTCAAACCCCGAGATTTCCGCCAGGTCCTGCTGAAGCTCAAATAAAATCTGCAAAGCACCCTGAACCGTATCCTCTTCCTGAAGAGGATGGATATTCATAAAACCGTCATCACGCGCTAAAGTTTCATTGATTTTAGGATTATATTTCATTGTACAGGAACCAAGCGGATAAAAGCCTTTTTCAATGCAGTGATTCATGTGACTTAATTCCAGAAAATGTCGCATCACATCAAGTTCACTTACTTCCGGAAAACGCAAGGCCTCAGTTCTTAAAAAACTGTTGGGAATGCAATCCTCCAGCTGGAGATCAATATCATTTGCCGGTAAAGTATAGCCCTTCCTGCCGGAAGAATGTTTTTCAAAAATTGTTTTAGCCATTAACTACCTCCCTCAATGCTGAAATCAGTTCATCCAGATCCTGTTTCCTTTTCTTTTCTGTTACAGCAATTAACAACGTATTGGCATAACCATATTCAGTTAAATTAACACCTGGGAAAATTTTTAACTTCTTAAGCTTATTTATGACATCTTCTACCGGTTGATTGAATTTAATCGCGAACTCTTTGAAAAATGGTCTGTCTGTAAGAAGATTAACTCCTTCAATTTCATTTATCCTGGCTGCCAGATAATGAGCCTTTGTCGTTGATTGTAAAGCCGCTTCTTTTAAACCATTTCTGCCCATCAGGCACATATAGACAGTCGCTGCCAAATTACATAAAGCCTGATTGGAACAAATATTAGAAGTAGCTTTGGAGCGGCGGATATGCTGTTCTCTGGCTTGCAGAGTTAAAGCATAACACCTGTTTCCCACTGCATCTTTTGTGGCTCCCACTATTCTGCCCGGCATTTTACGAGCCAGTTTCAAATTAGTTGCCATAAAACCGAATAAGGGACCTCCGTAACTTTGACTGTTTCCCAGTGCCTGCCCCTCGCCTATAACAATATCAGCCTTGTATTCTTTCGGAGAATTGAGGATTGCCAGTGAAATTGGATCTACAGCCGAAATCAGTAACGCTTTGGGTTCTGAATGAGCTATTTTTTCGATCTTCCGGATTTCTTCTATGTAACCCAGAAAATTCGGAGTTTGAATTACTACACAGGAAGTTTTTTCATCAACTTTTTCTCGCAGATCATCCAGATCTATTACACCTTTTTTTTCTTTTACAACCACCAGCTTCAAACCAACTCCGGTGGTGTATGTTTTAATCACTTGCAAATAGTTCGGATTAATTGTGCCGGCTAAAACAGCTTTCTTTCTCCCGTTTTCTCGAGTAGCCATTAGAATTGCTTCCGCAGCAGCCGATGCCCCGTCATACATGCCGGCATTGGAAATTTCCATTCCGGTTAATTCACAGATAAGTGTCTGATATTCATAAATATATTGCAATGTACCCTGACTCACTTCAGCCTGATATGGGGTGTAAGCTGAATGAAATTCAGGTTTAATAATTACATGGTCCACTGCAGCAGGAATAAAATGATCGTAAACTCCCGCCCCTAAAAAAGAATTGGCTTTTGTGGTAGAAATATTCTTTGCAGCTAATGCAGAAATAATTCTCTTGATCTCAAGTTCAGATTTTCCCCTCTCCAGACAGCATTCTTTGTTGAGCAGAAATTTTTCAGGAATATTCTTCAAAAGCTCATCAAACTTTTTAACTCCTATCGCTGCCAGCATTTCTTCTCGTTCTTCATCAGTATTAGAAATAAATGGCATTTCAAACTCCTCTATTATTTTTTTTGCATAATTTTGTAAGCTTAATTTCTGTCAAATAAAAGGTCTGCCTTATCACAATAATTACCTTTAAAACAGGTCATGACTTTCATAGTTCTTCAATGCAGAGTAAAACGTTTTCAGAATTAATAATTTTAAAAAATCTTTCCCAATATTATTAAATAAAAATACTCTGGATAAATGTTGTTAAATAATGGGGCACCTGAAATTTAAAGTTGATTTATTCTATTTAGAAAAATTTGTAAAATGTTATAATTAATAATACTTTACGTCTTATGATTTAGTTTGGGGCTGCATTCTGGGGCAGAGCATATTACGTGATTAAGAAATTATGAGATTTAAAAGTATAATTATATCTGAAAATAAAAATCCGAGCTCATTTTTCCAGTAATCAAATGAATAATTTCTAAAATTATATTAATACTGATACAATGGTTGTAATTCCCATAATGGTCAAAAGATATAGAATGATCCTTCTGAAATGAACGTCCTTGATTTTGCCAGAAAGTAAATTTCCCATTATCACACCTGTGAATAAAGCTGGAAAGAAAATCACAGTGTTCATAATAACTTCTTCAGTAAACAGGTCATTTAGGTAATATACCGGAAGTGTGATAATATTCAATAATAAAAAATACAGGGCCAGATTGCCGCGGAAAGACTGTTTCTCAGTTCGTTGATTTGTCAGAAAAATTATTATAGGCGGTCCGCTTATCGATATACTGGCTCCCAGTATCCCGCTGAGAAATCCGATTGGGAACATAGCAGATTTTTCGTGTTTGATATTGATTTTCCAACCTGATAACAATAACATTCCAAAAATCAAAATCAGAATTCCGATAAATCCTCTTATAATGTTCTCGGGGAGTATTATTAATAGTTTTGTTCCTAAAGGAATTCCCACTATTGCACTCAATAACAGCAACCAGATCCGCTTTAATTCTATTACTTTTCTGGTAGAAAAAATCACTACCAGATTTATTACAATTGAATAGATCAGAAGTATAGGTACCGAAGTCACCGGACTTAAAATAAACGTGATTAGCGGTATTGCCAGAATTGAAAAACCAAATCCCGATAAGCCCTGAAGTAATGCTGAAATAAAGAATATTATGTATCCCAAAATAATTAGGACTAAACTCATAAATCTTCCACCTGAAAAATTTCTGACCAAACTCACTTGAATAGAAGCCGGTTTCTGTCAAAATAATTGTTCATCTCCCAACTTTTCCTCAACTAATCTTCTGCTTTTCTTGACATAAAAATAATTGAGAAAATATTTATAAAATATGAAAAATTTCAGGTTGAATATCTGTCTCCTTTTTTTAATGATATTCCTCCTAGAGCATCTTACCCTTAAACTTTTTGCTCAGGAAGAAACAGAAACTTTATTGCCTGAAATCAGTGACACCCTCAGCATTCAAAATGATGTGAAAAGTAAAGAAGATTCACTTTTCTATGAAGCTGATAGCGTTTTACTGAATGTTCAGAAAAATCAAATATTGTTAAAAAGTAATGCTAACATAAAGTACCACCTTTCCAATATTAATTCTGAAAATATAATCATTGATCTGGAAAATGAAAAAGCTGTCTCATCTGGGAAAACCGTGATGCGGGACAGTGATCAAATCCTGATCGGAGATGATGTTTTTTTTGATTTTAATAATAAGACAGGACTTGTCATAAAAGGTGGAAGTAAGTTCGAAAAAGGCTATTATTACGGAAATGAGATCAGAAAAACCGCTGATAAGACCTTCGATATTGACTATGGCAAATTTACAACCTGCGATTCCCGAAAACCTCATTTTTACATCCAGGCAAATAAATTGCGAATTTATCAGGATGATAAAATAGTGGCTAAACCAGTTTTTTTTATCGTTAATCAACTGCCCGTTTTTGCCCTTCCTTTTGGAACTTTTACAATTAAAAGAGGAAGACAGACAGGAATTCTGGTTCCCACCCCCGGCTACGATAATGTTAGAGGGAAATTTATTGAAAATATTGCTTTCTACCTCCCTTATAAAAATTATGCGGATTTTATCTGGTCAATGGACTATTATGAAAAAACTGGCTGGGAATTTAACTTCGACAGTCTATATAAAAAACGCTATTACTTCTTTGGAAAAATTGATTTCAGACTTCAAAAAAGAATTGAAGGACCTCAGGTCGCCAGATATGAATGGTATTTTAACAGCAGACATCACTCAGATTTCAGAAACCGAACCACTCTTGATGCTAATCTGGAATTTCTCAGCAGTACCAGAATACTTTCCGGCAGCGTTGATATTGATGAAAGACTCAACGAAAAGATCACGTCCAATTTTGCCTTTAAAAAACCTCTGATGGGAAGCTACCTGAATGCCTCAGCCAGATATGTTGACGATCTGAAAAATCAAACAAAAGATATTATTCTGCCCTCGATATCTTATTCTTTACCCTCAAAACCAGTTTATGAACTCTTCCTTAAAGATGAAAAAATACCCGAAACCAGCTGGTGGAAAGGTTTTTCATATTCTTATACTTTTAACGCTGCCCATATCGGCGATATCAATTATCCAGATGCAAACCTGGCTGAAATCATCTATAAAACCAGAAAAGATTCAACCGGGGAAAATTACCTGGTTCAACATAACGCCGGTATTAAACATTATGGTAAACTGGCATATTCCTACAAATACAAAGGATGGCTCAACCTGACTCAATCTGTCAATGGTAATGAAATCTGGTTCGATCGAGATAAGAATAACAAAAAATTTGCCAGAGGTAATGATTATAGGTTCAACTCAAATCTTTCCTTTTCTCTTTATGGTTTAAGAATTCTTTCTACTCCCTACATAAGTGCTGTAAGACATATCTTAACACCCAGAATCAGTTTTACTTACAAACCCGATTTTACCGAGAACGAAAAATATTACTCTTTCAGCAGTTTCAGTTTGAATAGAACTAAAAAACAAAGAACAATTTCTCTGAATCTAACAAACCTCTGGCAACTCAAACTTGCCGCTACGAAAGAAACTAAAGAACGTAAAATTAATGACTTTTTTAAGATTACCTCCTCTCTAAATTATAATTTCGAAACCGAGGGTCGCGGATTCAGCAATATCAACCATAATCTTAATCTTAACCCCAAAGCTTTCTCTTATAAATCAATGGGTTTGTCTATCAGACCTTCCGGAACTATCACCCAAAATACTTATGATCTGAAATTCACACAGTGGGATCCTGAAAAGTGGGACTGGGGTGTTTCCAACTGGACCCTTAATTTATCTTCAAAATTATCTTTTTCAGGAGACGCTTCTTATACAGATTATTTTCCGGAAAAACAGAACGATTTTGTCAGTAGAAATCTTTTTTCAGCCGATACTTTGTCAATTGAAGAAGAAAGTACGATTCAGACCCTGGAAGATATCGCCAGGCTGAACAGCGAAATGAAAAACTGGTCAGTATCTTTCAGTCATATTTATAGAACTAATAAAAAAAGTTACGAAAATAAAGATTATTCCAGCGAATTAAGAAGTTCTCTCACCGCTAAGATCACCAAGAACTGGACTATAAGCTATGATAATTATATTGACCTGAAAGATGAAGAACTGGTTTCGCATTATTTTACCATTACCCGTGAACTGCATTGCTGGAAAATATTCTTCAAATATACAAAACAGGGTGATTATTGGAGTTATCAGTTCAAGTTGTTTAATATCCAGTTGCCGGATGACCTGAAGTTTTCTACCACTGATAGTAAATACAAATAAGTTTTATCAGGAAAATTTTCGGAATAGGCTAACTGATTTTATTATTAATTTCAACTTAGAATATTGTTCAGCACTTCTCGCAAATTATTAAGTTCATCGATCAACTGCAGATACTCTTTCTCCTGCAGGTTTTTGATCTGCAGATCCTGTAATTCTTTTTGAGCAGAACGGATTACCTTGATCAGATTTTTTGCCTTTTTCCGATTTTCCGGTTTTGCTTCTCTGGTGATCTTTCTGACCTTTTCACTGGAAAGATTCTGCGCAGCTATCCTTTCATAAAATTTTATCATTTTATCAGGATTTTTTATCTTAGCCACTTCTATTAAAGTGCGTTTTGGAATGTCGGCATGCCGACAATTCTGCTTGATCTCATCCGGAAGCTTATTTAAGCTCAAAGTTTCCGTAATGGTTGAACGGGCTTTTCCAATTACTCTGGATAATTGCTGCTGTGTGTATTTGAACTCCGATATCATTTGAGAAAAAGCTTCCGCTTCTTCCAGAGGATGCAGATTCTCTCTCTGTATGTTTTCGATCAATGAGATTTCCAGAGGATTTCCCCTGATGAAAATTGCCGGTATCTTTTCCATTCCAATTGAGTTAGAAGCCCTTAATCTCCTTTCTCCAGCTACCAGGATTATCTCATTTCGTTCATTTTTTCTTACCAGAATGGGCTGGATAACACCATTTTCCTTAATTGATAAACTAAGCTCTTCCAAAGCTGAATCATTGAAATATTTTCTGGCTTGATTTGGATTAGGTTTGATCTTGTTAATGGGAATGTAATCAATGTTTCCGTTATTTTCTGTCTTATTTTTTAGCCCATCCCTTAGATTCGATTTTAAATTGTTCACAATATTCTTTTCTCTCTCTGAAATTCTGTTTTTCTTGTCCATTTGTTACCCTCAACCTCAGCATATTATTTATTTCCTAATCATTACAATGAATGATCCCTGAATTCAATTTTTTTTGATTCTTCTACATTGAACTCATTGAATACCGAACCATTTCTTAATTCAGTTTGAAATGAGCAAATATTTTCTGCAAATTTCCTGTTTAAGAACGGAAATGAATATTTTTGCCCGGCTTTTTATATTTGAATTATACTGACTGTCTAAATGTTAGAAGATCTTTTAACTGAAATTTTGCTGTTTCTGAGTTTACAAGTTAAACAGGATTAAATTTTAACTTATTTTTTTGGAGATGCTTAACTTTTCGCCCTAATTTCAATAATCAATCCGATTTATCTGATAATGCATAAAAAGCGGTAATAATTTAACTTCATACTTCTTAAATATTTCTTGACGTCTCTTATATTTTGTAACAATTTTGGTAATCGTTAGATAATGTAATTATTCTACGTGCATCTAACTTATTGTAAATAATGAAGTTAAAAAATTCAAACAGGAGTGGCTATGGAGCAAAATTATTCATTTTATTTATCAGTTTACCCGTTTTTTTTGTATTATTATGATTCTTATCTTAGAAACTTTTGAAAATATCTTTCCAATAATTATGAGCGATCAATTAAAAAAAATGATAAAAAAAGTAAATGTTAAAAAGGAGTGTTCTATGAAAAAACGAGTGTTATTTTTAATCACACTTATGTTCGTTTTGTTTTCTGTAAATTCTCTGTTCGCACAGAGAGATCTTAATGGTAGTTATATTTCATGTGATTCTACCGGATATACACCAGGTACATCAGTCACATGGACATTTTGGGTCTATAACTTAAGTCCCGATGGAGAGGATATTACCGACGTTGATATTACCTTTCCATATCAACCCGATACAGTTTTTGTAACAGGTGCTACAAATTTTGTTAATCCCACTAATACCGACTCACTTTTGTGGGGTGGTGTTACGGGAGGAAACGTAAATGTAACCTGGAGTCAGACTGATTCTACTCTCTATTTAGTGCCTGGTGATTCTATGATGTGTACTGTTGATGTTGATATTAATCCAGGTTTCAATGGGCCCCTGGTACTTTCTTACAGAATTAATGGAGAAGGTGTAGGAACCTCCCCGCATTTTATTGACGGACAAATAGTTCTAGGACCTCCTTACGGCATTAATACTTTCGAAATAATGCCCAGTTCCTTCGGCCCTAATGGTTTAGGAGGGGAATGGATAGTTGGCGATACGATCTGCTTTGAAGTTACAACTGTAGGTTATGCTGACACTATTTATGTAGATATGGTGGACTTTGATGGCAGCGGATATTTTTACCTTACCTTTATTGATAGCACAACTTACCAGGGATGCTATCCCATCCTGGCCGGTAATGACGACGACGCCACAACAGTTCTAACCGCTTATGCTCATTTCCCAACTCCGGATTTCTGGGATGACGCCGAGATAACTACAGAATCTATTGATAATGAACTGCCCGTTCCAATTACCTATGGTTATTTTGAAGTTATGGATTATGATGTTCCGGCTGACAGTAATGAAATTGCTGATTGGAATTTTGGCGGGAATAATGATAGAGTAAGATACTGGAGAGGTGAAGAATCTACAGATGATGGAATTGTCTGGACAGTTCCTAGAGAAAATGCTCTAGCTGTAGATATTGTTGTTACTGAACCGGGTTTATCAAGTCATAGAGCTGTTACAAATGGTATTCCCGCAGGTATTCCCATTGGTATTAACTGGGAAATGTGGGATCCTGAAATTGTTGTTTCCGATGATGCTGGAAACGAAGTTACAATCAACGTTGATGCCGATAGCCTGATCCTGGTAGATAATGTAATGCCTGTAAATCCCGATTCCACCTGGTTTGAAGTTGGCGACGCTCCTTCCCGCGCTATAATGTATGCCGGTATCGGAGATACTATTAAAGCTGTTGTAGATTTTACAACTATGGCACCTATCGCCAGCGGAACATTTGATTTTACTCCGCTCAATCCTGATAGCCCAACTAACGATGCAGCTTACATTATTCCAGGAATAATCGACGGCAATTTAATGTATGCTGAATATATCGTGCAAACAGGTGATGTTGATCAATTACCACCATCCTATCCTTTTGGATTGATTGTTGAGGCAATTTTGATTGACAGTGCTGGCAACTTCTCCGCTCCTCCCATCGAAATTGGTGGTACAACCGGAGATTCCTTATTTGTTGATGGCACAATTCCTGTAGCTATAACAGACATTTACAACACAGGTTACCTGAGATTCTCACCTGATACAGATTCTTCACTTGCTGACTATTCAACTCTCACAAATGAGCCCAATACCATAGTTCTGGAAATATTATTGGATCAATGGGGAGAAATAGGTGGACCAGAAGAATTTGTGATTAGAATTGAACAGGAAAACCTGGCTAGAGAAGAAAATCCTCGAGCCTTTAAAACATATCGAATCGGTGATCCTGATGTCTGGAGTGGAGTTTTTGGACCTATAAGACTTTCATACTATGTACAATTCTCCTGGGATGGCATTATTCCGCCCGATTCAGATTTTGGTGTACCCGGCGAACTGGCTCCTGATGGAACCTATGGTTTCACTCTGTGGAGTTTAAAAGACGGAGCTGATAATGAAGGTGTTCTGGGACATGATCCTGAAAACGCAGATCCTCCTAATGGAATATTCCTGCTTAACGCTGAACATGGCGTAATAGACAATATTCCTCCAGAATATGATGACGAATTGGCTGTATTTGGCACAGATGACCAGCCCGTTACTACTATATATAGGTATATCAACGACCTCAATTATAACGGAATACCAGATCTTGGTGATGCACTTATCGGTGTTGATTCCGTTTACTTTGAGTTTGATGTTACCAGACAATACGAAGAAAATACAATTCCTGAACGTGTAGAAACTGTTACTTACTGGATAGAGCTGGAAGGTCCCGATACAACCAGAATCTTCTGGGGTGATGAGGATGACAATGATTATCCTGATCCGATTTTATCTTATCCCTATGGTGTTGATCCAGCAATTTTTGTAGAATATGATACTGAAGATTCCGTTTTATTCAGTGCCTATAGTGCGATAAATTCTACAGTGGGCTCAGATAAGGATATTATGTGGATTCCAGACGATGTAGGCGGATTTGATGATCTGCTTTTCCCGGCTGGAACATACACGGTTACATCTAAAATAAGAGATGTTGCCGGTAACATTAGAGACGGTTTGCCAACCAGGGCAACGGTTGAACTTGTAGATGTACTCTATAATGCTCCTATTCCGGACAGCCTGGTCATTATTTCCGAGCATACCTGCCCGGAACCCGGTCTCGATCCTTATGATATTAATGGAAATCACAATTTTTACGTAGATGCTTCCTTTGACTCTTTAAGAGAAGAATACTACTATAACTCACCGGATGAAATTGAAGTTTATTTACGTCTGGCAGATATTGCATATCTTGATTCAGTTGTAATTGAAAATCTCTATCCTATTGTAACGCACGGACCATCTCGGGCAGATATAATAGATGGACAGCTTCCTAATCAGATATTCTATCCTGGAGATTTTGATCCAATTACAAATGATCTCACTTTTTCCTACACGGTAGCAGGAATAGATGAAACAGCAGCCTGGGATTCAACCTATACGGTTGGTTATTTAAGCACAACCTACCCGGGTCTTGCCTTCCAGGTAAGAGTTTTTGACACAATGTTCGGTGAGCTCAGCTCAGGCATAGCTTTATCAGACTCCTTCAACCTGATCAGACCGGAACAGCCTGTCTGGCCTGGTGACGGTGAATATGGTGTAGATCTGTTTGTTTCTAATGACAGATTTTCTCCCGGCTGGTACAGCCATTCTTACGATGCTGTAGATAACCCGGCTCGCGATGGAGAACAGGATCAGGTAGAGATTGAACTTACTTATAATTTTGCAGCTCCTGCAACCCAGAATTTCAACTGGTATCTGGCAATTGATACTGAACCTGTTACAGAAGTTTCCCGTTTTGCCTTCACTTCTGCGCGTTTCTCCAGAACAGGAGTGGCTACACTTGGTTCAACCACATATGATATTTACGGTGGTTCTAATCCAGTACTAGATTTTTATGGTTTACAGAATAATATCACCCTGGAACCACTTATTGGTGAACTTGATACCGGAAAGCTTTATGTCTCTGCCTTTGCCATAGCTGAAGGTTATGAAGACTGCGGTTACATACTTCCTCCCGGCTTGTTCGAAACCATTACTTACGATACCCTCTGGGTAGATAACACTAACCCTGGCATAATTCCTGTAGATAATGTTGAATTATACGACTGGCAGGGTGATCCTAATTATGCTGGGCATCTTTATATTGAAGATATGGTAGTATCTCACGATAAAGATGATATGATCATCAGGTTCAGAACAACTGAGCCTCTTCCAGACTCATTATTAATGTGGTCTGCTGTTATCGTGGATGAAACCGGTGCAGATCTGATAATTGATGCTAACACCATTGGAGTTAACATTAATAGTATAACCGGTTATAGTGCCGGATTTACCTCCAATGATCCTGTAGTGGAAAATGAAGTTGAAGGCTACAAGGAATTTGAAATGGATGTAACTATCGACAATATTCCGGTTGGCGGCCAGTACCTTGATGGCGTTCTGGTAATAATGGCTCCTAATGACGATGCTGGTAACCCGGATTATCAAGCCGATCCTCACTATCCATTTGATACAGTGGCTCCTTATTTTGCCGGCTCGGACGCCTATCGCTGGGATACTTCCGAAGCATTCGTCCGTTTCATGGTGCTGGAAGAAATTCCATTTATAGGTCCAGTAACCTATACTCATGAAAATACCTATGGCGAAATTGATACACTTGATGTACTAACAGATCAGGGTTATGCCAAAGCAGATGGAACCTTTGATTTCACAGTTACAATTAATGATC
Organism: Candidatus Cloacimonas sp. SDB; assembly: GCA_001412425.1. Lineage (GTDB taxonomy): Bacteria > Cloacimonadota > Cloacimonadia > Cloacimonadales > TCS61 > SDB. The sequence continues at coordinate 16,807 of LKUH01000372.1, read as the reverse complement.
TGCTCTGGGCTCCACCTGAGGTCAGAGATATTTCATCTTTTGTTGAGGTGGATTTCTCCGCTTTTGGTGCTCTGGCGATTGCCGAAGAAACTAATGGTGTGGTTGATTCCATAGATGTAAATACCTGGCAGGTTACCTGGACTGATGTTCCATTTGGCATTGCCGGAGTTTACACGGATGATACAGTAATTGATATTCCGGTACATTTTGAACTGGAATTTACAGATGGACCGGAAGGCGATGATGCCGGTCATACCTTCTATCAGGATATGATTATGCCGGTTATCGTTGATACTACTCCTCCAGCTATTGATATAGAAGATGTTCCTGAATTAGTTTATGAAACCAGAGCTTATGATATGCAGGAAGGTTCTGTATATAGAGTAAAAGTCATCAGAACTGATGGCGGTTCCGGTATCTTTGGTGTTGGTGATCCGCTTGGTTTGATATCAGAAGTTCTGAAAGATACTCTGGTCTGTGACGATCCTGCTGTAGTAATTTCCAAAGAATATACCAATGGAGATACTGTCAGCTGGCTGGTAACTATTCCCGAGGAAGACCCGGTTCGGATTAAAACCTTTACCGCTACAGCCTGGGATAATGTTAATAATATGAATACAGCCGAACAGATCTGGGATATCGGTTTCGAACCGCAATTAGTTATTGACGACTTCTTTAATGTAACTCATCCGCTGAATCCTTATTTCATCACAAACGGCGATGATGCAGATCTTTATGTCACAATTGTTGATACTGAAAGGGTTGAGCTTGTTAATGTCTGGCTCAATACTGATTTTGTTTATCCGGCTGTTAGCCGAGAGCAGTATCTGGCAGATTCAGTATTAACATTTACAATTGAAGAATTCTTAGCTCTTCCCGATCAGCCTTTACCTTTACAGGAAAGAGCAGTGATCCTGGGTGAAGTTAACAAAGTAATTAGCCTTGGTTCAGTTAACGCTTTAGGTACATTAGATGAATGCGAAGATGTTAATGCTTATGTAGAAATTACACATGAGTACGACCATAGTGACGATATCAGTGAAGCTAATACAGAATCAATGACAGGATTAACAATTGATAATTCAGCTCCAGTAATTGAGAATATAACTTACACATTAACTGAAGTAGTAGAAAATGAAGAAGCTACAGTTACTTTTGAAGCTGATATTTACGACCTTCCGGAATTATGCCCGGTTGGATTATATGAATATGAAATATATCTTTATATAGAAGGTATAAATGGAATTTCTACAGGCATCGCTCCTGATGGCACACCTTCAGGTGATACCTTTACCTGGATATTAACCTGGCCAGATGATTTCACAGAAAATGGCTGGGATTTGGCTGATCTACTGCAGGGTGGTAGCCCGATTGACGGAGAGATCTACATTACAGCCAGTGATCTCCTGCTTCATGAAACTACAGAATCCTTAATAGTAGATGAACTTCCACCAACTGTAGATGATGTTACTTTCTGGGTTAACGGTGTTGAATCCAACGTTATCTTCCCGGATGATACTATTAATGGTGAAGGCGAAGTCTGGATAGATGTTACGGTTACATCAACCGAAGAACATGTACTCTACGGTATTCCGGACAGAGTATATGTTGAATATGATGGAAGTAGTTATGATGAAACGGGACAACCGGATGGTACATTTAGTGCTGGTGATCCTGTATTACTTCCTGCTGCCAGAGCAACTGATACCTATACCTTCCGTTTCTATGATGTAGAATTCAGCGGTTTTGAAGTTCCTTATGAAGGATTTGATATAGCTGACTTCACAGTATATGCTATTACAATGTATAATGGCAGATCTGTGGATTATCAGAAACAGATGATAGTAGTAGATTATCCTCGAGAAGATCTTTATGGAATTCTGGATGAAAGAGCTCAGGGTGTATATGCCGGCGTTGATCCCAGCGGCTGGTTTGCCCCGGAACATAATGTTCAGGGAACTATGACGTTTGTATCTCCAACCGAATTGACTACTGAAACTGTAACTGGTAACTTCGATTTTGTCGGTGATTTCGTTGAGCCCTGGATCAATCCTGATGAAGTACTTCTGATTGATACAGAAAATGTGGTTCTGATGGAAGGAACTCCCTGGGAAGTAACAGTTCCGATCTATATTCAGGATGCTGTCTGGGAGGAAGTAATTACAGATGCTCAATCTATCTGGAATCTTATTCTTCCTGCTGAAGTTAATGACAGTCCTAATGATCTTCTGAGCACAATGACCGTACCATATTCTGCACCTACTTCTGTTGGAGATATTCAGGACGGTTTCCAGATACCGATTCCTATAGTAGCATGGCAGCTTGGTTATGAACTGCCCTGGATTCCATTAATCAAGGTAGATATGAATGATCCGGCTTATTCCAGCACAGATGGTATGGCTTTTGCTTATGACAGCCTGGCTTATGAAAGAGAGAGTATGCCTGAACCAGAAAACGGGTTTGATTTATTGGTCAGCAAGATAGTTGACGACGAGATCAGAGCTCCGTATCTTGTTCCTATTACAACTGGTTCTACAGTATGGGATCCCGTTACAATGACTTATACTATTGAAATTCCTTATGAAGAGATTCCTTTCACTGAAGATATAGTTTTAACAACTTATGCTTCTGACTGGACTCCGGAAGATCCCTATCCAAGTGTTGGTGGTGCCGGTGTACTTCGAATTGATACACCCACAACCGAAGGCTTATTCGATATCAATCCTTATGCTGATGATGAATTCGGCTTCATAGCTAATAATGAATCACCTCAGCCTGGAGATTCCATCTATTATGCCAACTGGATCCTTTCTCCCCTTGGTACTGGTTTTGTACACGGTGACGAAGTGGCTATTCAGTTAGGACAGATCTGGGATGAAGTTGGTCATAACGAAGGTTACGCTCCTGAGTTTACGATTGTGTTCAGCGCACAATATCAGGATGTAAATACCGATGAATTGTTAATATACGATTATAAAGGATTTGAAACAGGTGGTGATCCGGAAGATCCCGCTACAGCTCCTTATGTGAAGGCAGGTGATAGATTTGGTATTCAAATTCCTGTAATTCCCTTTGATAGAAGTACTGAAATTGCAAACATTAAAGCCTTTACAGGTATGCTGGAAAATTATGTAACTTCTACAGAAGAAGCTGATTCCTTATATAATACTTCTTATTATTGGATAACACTTCAGCCGTCAGTTGATTTTGCCACAAACAACTTATATTACCTGAATCAGCAGTATGGTAGACCAATAGCGATAGATTCAAGTTATGTTGATGGCGATCAGCTTTATACCAAGATCCGCATCACATATATGAATGGCAGTATTCAGGAAACCGGCTGGATAACAGCTAGAACCGAAAACTACGCTATTGTTGATGGTGTAGATCCTTTCGTTAATGAATACGGTATCGAGATCTGGTCTGAAACATTAGAAGGACCCGATACAGGCGGAGAAGAAGGTTATGTTCTTCCCGGCGATGTAGACGGACATCTCAGGATCACTTTTGAAGATAACATTATGGAATACGATCTGGGTGCTACACCGATGTTGGAAGTTTCTGGTCTGAATATGTTTATTGAACATCGAACCGTCGATGGAATTAACATTCTAATGACTTCTCCTTATTATATGCCTGCTGACAGTTACGATGCTCAACGCGGAGTCTGGATAGCTGAAATAGACAGCCTGCAAATCATGTGCGGTGAACCTGAAGCTGAGCAGTTTATAATAGCTGTAAATCTCTGGGATGCTGTTGGCAATGTTTATGCCGGCAATCCTGCCACTAAGTTTGTTGAAGTTACTCAAGATGGTCCTATTGTTCCTGTTATCAGGGGAATTGAGATCATCGCCGGTGACTTCCCGAATCCAGTATTTGTTGCTGATATGGATGGCTGCCCCTACACAATGGACAGAATTGAAGAGACCATTCCTGGTATAGGATTCAGTGCAGCTGAAGGTGAAAATGCAGAAATTACCTTCAAGGTCTATGTAAGAGCAGAATATGAAGCTTACATAAATGACCTCTGGTTAGACCTGAGCCCGCTGGGCGGTGATGCTTATACACCCATACCTCACTCTGATATAGTCCTGGTTGAGGATGGATCTAACACTAACCTCTGGGTAGGTACTTACGTGATGGAAGCTCCGGTACTCCCCGTCAGAGGTACAGTTGTTGATATTACAGCCTATACAATAAGACATCCGTTTGATGCCTTTGATGTATTTAATGATAACTATACAGTAGAACTTTTTGTTGATGAAGCTGATGTCGAGATCACCGATACAATGGTCAGCACCAATGGTGTTGACTGGACTATCAATCCTGATGGTACAGTTGAGATCTGGGCAACCTTCACCAATCTGCTGGGTGAATATCCGGACAGCACACATTGGCTTATGGTAATTGACCGAGCAATTCCGTTAGATGTAAGTCAATGGTTCTCAGTTCAGAATAACGGTGTCTTTAATTTCTTCGATTCATCTAGCCCGATTTATGCGGATGATATCGAACTTGTCGATGATACAGCCGAGTGTTACTGGTATTTCGAATCTGTTGATCTTCATGAAGACATGCTGACGTTGTATGAAGATACCGAAGATCAATTCGTTAATATTCAGTTCAATGCCAGAAACATCTATGCTGAAACCTTCAGTTGGAACTCTGCTGATATACTGGTTGACGACCTGGCACCAAGAATTGATGAAAACACTTATACCTATGGTGAAAACCATGAACCTAACAGAACTATAGTTCCTTTTTATAATGATAACTCTATCTGGGATGAAGATGCCAAGATGCATTTGATCTATGACGATGTATCTGGTATCATGGAAATACTAACTGACTGGTCTGAATTCGGTGGTTCTGATTCTTATATTGTTGAGCCTGATGGCAGCAGAGCAACTGAAGAATTTACTTTCCCGTTTGATTCTGATATTTACAATTCTGCATTAATTCCCTTAGTACCATCATGGTATGAAAACGCTAATCACAATGTTTCCTGGAATGATAATGTATTTGTAATCCTTACCGACAACGTTGGTAATGTAACAGAAGTACCTTATCCTGTAAATACAACCTTTGTGTTCAGAGAAAACTACACCAACGGTGCAAGACCATTATATGGTCAGGATGAATATGAATCCTTCCTGGTACACATGTATCCTAATGATAATTTTGTTAATCAGGGTGGTTACTGGTACACAGTTAACCCGTATCTGGAATTCTTCGTTGAACATTCTGTAATGGGTTATGATAATATCGACAATGATGTTGAACTTCCATTTGATGCCATGCACGAAGGTATTCTCTTCGATCCGCTGTATCTGGAAGTTAACCATCATGTATTTAACAACTGGTATCCGTTCCCGCATGAATTCCATATGGTGGACGATACTATAGTAATAAGTATGGAAGGCCAGTATGAACTCTTAACTGATGGAGTTTATGATCTGGAAGTTCATACAGAAAACATCTTTAATCATCAGATCATGGGTAGCCTGCAGTTCAGTGTTGACAACATGGCTCCGATAGTTCAATCTATCAGCTTTGATGGCGCTATGCCCTATGATATGAACGACGTTATAATCGTTTATTCTGACTGGAATGAGATCCTGATTGGTTTCAGAGATCCTATCATAACAGGTTCTGGTGCTCTTCCTTACGGTCCTGTTCCAGGTGTTGGTGTTGATGAGGATCCTGAATTCCTAACAACTTATGCTGAACTATATGAAGGTCAGGGAATTGAAGGAACTCAGATCACTGATATCATTCCATTAGAATGGAGTGGTCATAAACTGGTTCTTGGTGAGGATCCTGAATTACGCTGGGCTGGAGACAACCTGGCTCCGGGATATTATACCTTAAGATTTGTAGTTACCGACTTACTCGGTAACAGTGCAGAATATACTAAAACATTCTTCTACAATCATCAACCGGCAGAAGTTGAACTGCACGTCTTTAATCATAATTTCGAAGAGATAAGCGCAAGTGATGTTTTAATGCTGAGTGATGAAATTGGTTATTTAGGTGCCACAGTGAATGATGAATTCGGTATGGTTACTGGTGTAAGCTTCGAATTGTGGTTTGATGAAGACGGTGATGAAGTTCTTTCCGCTGGAGATGTTCAATACTCAGATCTTCCTGATGACCCAATGGATCATCTTACCAGTATAGAAGGAATGCCTGATCCTACAGTTCCGTTTGAAGCAACCTGGCATATGCTGGATTGGGATTATCTGTATGGTATAAGTCCCGCTGCCGTTATGGAACATGTGAATGCTTACAACTACAGACACGATGAAGGAATCTTCAATACTGATACTCGTTACTGGTTTATCGTTACTACAGTTAAAAGTAACTCTGGTCAGACTATCAGTGATACAACCAGATGGATGGTCCAGGATGATGTAGGACCAGCTCCAACCTTGACTGGTATTACAAATAATGATTTTTACAACAGTTCAGAAGATATGTATTATCTGGCTTATGATTTCGATTATGTGAATTACTTTACTAATACCAGCACTATCGGGGCTATAGTTCAATATGATTCAAACGGTGATGGTGATGTTGATATTAACTGGCCGGATGCCTGGAAAGTTGACTTCATCATTGAAGGCCCAAATGATTATTATACAGAAATAACTGATACTTATATGCAGCCTCTACTGCCAGCGCAACCCGGTTATTACGTCGGGTACTGGGATTGGAGTCAGTTAGCTCTGGATAATCCTGGTGTTTATACAATAACTACCAGAGGTTACGATCGAGTTGGTAATGTAGAAGATGGATTGAATTCATTCCAGGTATTTATTTATACACAAAGTACTGCTTATTCCGATCTGACAATGTACAATTTCGATCTACCGCAATGGGATGACGCAGTAGTAATTCTTGACGGAAGTAAATACGGTCCCTTCAATCCGATCGAAAATATAATCAACCTTAGATTAGATGCTCATATCTATGTAGTAGATGAGATCCTGGAAGCAGGATTCTTCTATGATATAATTGATAACGTGACTGGCGAAAAGGTTGAAGAACACCTTCCGCTGCCAAATGACACTGCTATTAATCCTGACTTCCCGGAATATGTAGATCATATCTATCCTCACGAAATGCAGATCATTGAAAACGAAGCTGTTATAAGAGTGGTCATTCCAGAAGATGTTTATATGGGACCTGACTACGATATAAATGATTATACTTATGTATTCTATCTGCAGTTAACTGATTTCGCCGGATTTGAATTTGTCTACAATGAATTAAGACAAGGTCAGGATCCGGAAGAAAGCATCAGAGTAGATTATGTTGCTCCTGAAGCTTATATGGCAGAAGTAACTGAGGTACTTCAGGGTAACGCAGTAGATGATATTACTGTAATAGTTCCTGAAGAAGGAAACGCTGCTGACGAATGGGCACAAGGATATGATCTCGGCCTGGATCATGGGCTCAAGTTCAAGTGGAGCTATGATGGTGCAGGAAATTGGACTTACTTTGAAACAATCTATCCACCTGAAGTGGTTAATGAAATTGGTAACACAAGAGCTTACTGGTATAATGACTGGTACACTTATGTTCTGGATGAACTCGATGTTTACAATATGGAAGGCTGGGTATATGTAACAGCTGAAGTACAGGATGCTAGAGGAAACTGGGCAGATGCAGAACCTACAATGGTTTATGTAGACAACCAGGCTCCATCTGCTCCAATCACAGAAGTATCTTACCGAGGACTGCCGGAATACGATAATGCAACACCTTCTCTCTATCAGCAATGGCACGATCTTGGTTACCTTCTGAATGAAGAAGATAATACAATAACGGTCGTTTATAATCCTGATGGAACTGAAGATGCCTTACTGAAAATGAGAGTACATCAATCTGAAATTGAAAATCTCTCCTATTACAATATACTTCCAGGTCAGGACAGCGATCTATTAATGCCGATCACATTATATCATGCAACAGGTGATGAAGAAGGACCAACTGCTGGATTAGCAATTAAGGGTTATGATCATGAAATTGATCCGGACGGCTGGTTCCATTTTGAAATTCTGCTGGATGGTGCTTATCCTGATGATGTTATGCATTACTTTGCCTTTGTTGCTCAGGATACACGCGGCAATATCGAAGGTAATATGCCGCTTGAATCTTTACGTACTGATCCGGAAGGATATTATGATGATATGATTGATCTGGATGAATTTGCAGCAATGTGGGATCTGCGAGTTATCGTGATTAACGATGATCCTGTTATAACTGAGATTGTACAACCTCCCCATCCTTTCATGAGCGAAATCGTCAATATCGGTGCTGTGGTAACTGAAAATCCGGCAGATAAACCGGTTGAATACTTAACATTCCAGTATGCCCCAGACGGACATAGCTGGACAGATATCGAAACAGTTCCTTATGAACAACTGGACGGATATGAACCATTCACTTTCCACATCTACAGGCATGAACTGCCCTGGTTCAATGATCTTCCTTATGTTCCCGGTATCCATATCTATCATGATGGAGAAGAAATTGCTGACATGAACAACATCGAAGTTGATGATCCATTTGGAGATTTCGATCCTGATGACGGACCAATGGGTGCCTGGACTAAGACGATCGAACTTGCAGTCGATCAATATGGCTCATTTGAGTTCTATATAGACCTTAATGATAATGGTGTTATAGATCAGGGTGAACCGATGATTCCTGGAGATGGTCATGAATATCATGATATTGAGATAGTTGAAAACATGATTCCATTCGATACCAGAGAACTGAGACTTGTAGATGGCTTGTATTACTTCAGAGCTGTTCCCTGGACTCCAGATTTTGATTCGAGAGGTGCTCTAACAGAAGCTTATCAGATTGACAACACACCTCCGGAACTCTATCTTGATATTGTAGCAAATGATGAAGAAGTACCTGTTTACCAGTACAATGGAGAGCCAATTCCATTCGTGACGGATGTGGACGGTTTACTTGATTTCGACAACGATTATATTGTGGTTGAATATGAAGTCTCAGTTGAAGCCCCTGGCACAGAATTCCGTCAATGGTTCAACTTCGGTGCAAACACAATGTATGCTACTCCTGATTCATTATTCATGAATTATGATACTGCATTTATAAATCCGTTAGAAGACAATATTGACAATGATGGTGATGGCTATGTAGATGAACCGGATGAAGCTAATGCTAATTTCTACTTCAGAACATGGAGTCATGATCAGGCAGGTAACGTAAGTTACTCTAATGAGATAATGGTAGAAATCGACGGTAGTGAACCTTACATGCATGTTACTACCATTAATGGCCTACCGCAGTCTGGTCCTAACTGGGTGGTTGATATGCCGTCCGATGGCATGATCGATCTTGTTGCAGTTGATATTACCCCGGATTACCTGGATGATGCCGTACTGGCAGATTTCTTCTTCTATGCACATCACGATACTACACATGGTGAGATAGCAACGGGCGTTGAAGTAGTAGATGGTGTCGCCACTGCAACCTGGGATATTAATCTTGATCAGGGCACCCGTGAACCAGGAATGATTCCTGAAGGATACTACTTTATCTATGTTATAGCTTACGATCGCGTTGGAAATGTAACTGATACTGATGATGAGCTGTTTATTGAAACTCCGGTATTGCTGAATGATGATACTGGTCCAATTGCCCAAATAGATACAGTTGGTGGTTTCGGACCGACTGGTTTCACTAACTTCTTCGCTAATGAATATTATGATGGTGACATTGTCGTAAGTGTAACACATCCTGATGATGTATCAAATGTTACCCTCGAATATATGATCGAAGGTGGAGAATGGCATAATATTAACACCTTAATAAATGATGGTTCTGATCCAACACCTTATGTATTTAACTGGACACTACCCTACGAAGAAGACATGACCTACTATCTGCGTGCCTTTGTAGAGGATTTTGAAACTAACGATACGGTACTTGAATATATGTTCTACTATGACAACACAGTTCCAATGCTGGCTGTTGACCCATTGTTAACCACTCTTATTGACATTGAGATCTGGGACGGAACTCTAGTTGAATCCGTACTTGATTACAGAGTAGACAGTGTAAGAACAATGGTTGAATACATTGCTGATGAAAATCATGGTTTAATTGATATTGCCAGTGTGGATGTTAATCTAGTAGCTGATGAATTTACCAGGATATTTGACGGTTATGATCTAGGTGAAAATTCCTACGACTTAACTGGAACATTAGAAGATAACTTCGTATTCGACATGAATGATGAAAATGCAGTTAGTGATGAATACGAACTTGAGATCATCCTTACCGACTTTGCAGGCAACACTGAAACTTACTACTACTATTATATAGTAATCGATAATGATGCACCTGAATATGAATGCGCTCTTGAACATGTAACTGAAGAATATCAAACTGAATGGTATGATGTTGCTGATGGTGAAATGATCCAATTCGTTCTTCCAATGGGAGATATGAACTGGTATGATGATGGTGTAAACGATACATTATCCTGGTACCTGGGTATTGAAACAGTTGAAATGAGATTGTTCACCGCTGATATGGAAGAATTCGTAGAAGGTGTAATTGATGGAGAAGGTGACATCTGGTTTGATTGGATACCGGATGTATTTGCTGATTATCTCTATGAAGATATCTATATCGAATTCACCCTGACTGACTACTACAATAATTCCACAACTTCAGAATGTGAATACAGCATTATACTGTACGATACAGAGGTTACCAAAGCTCGAATCCTGGAAGTTCAGGATAACATGGTTGACTGGCAGGATGAAGAACAACCGGATGTCTGGGTAACTGGTCATTGGGCTATGATTGATGCTTATGTGCCAACTAGTGTTGATTTTGCTGATAATGTTATTTTCGAATGGTTCGATCCAGAATTAGAGGAATGGGTTGAATTGGGAATTGATGAAGAAGGAGTTCTTGAGACAGAACCTCCTTATGAATATCCTGACAGCTATCTGTATCAATGGAACTGGGATATGAACGAATTAGAAAATGGTGATCATCTGATCAGGGCTATAGCTATTGATATGGCTGGCCTGGCAGATGATGATCCCTGGATAGTAACTGTTCATAAAGCTGATTACCAGGATTATCCTGCTGTTTATGTTTGGGATGGTGAAGAAGCTGCCAGTGAACTGGTTCGTGGTGGCTACTACAACTTAACAGCTATTTCAGATTATCCGGAAGCATTTACTGGATTAACCTTCAAATACAGATACTCTGATGAAGAAGGAGAATGGCCAAATGATGAATGGTTTGAAATCGGTGCTGATGCCGATGGCGAAGTACCATTATATCTTAACAATTGGCTGATTCACAATACAATGGTTCCCGGACTGGAAATTCAGATCATCGCCATAGCAGATTACCTGGGCGGTGGAGGTAGATATGATCAACCTGACGAACAGGATATCTTCGACATGGGTCTGTATGTACAGTTGCCAATCGTTGATGTAACACCTCCGGAAATTCTGGATATCAGTTTCCATGAATTTATAGAAAATGGTGATAGGGCTATCGTACCTAACTGGCCTTACATCAATAATGCACAAATAACAGCTATCGATTCAATTAAGGCTCTGATTGCTGCTGAATATTATGAACTCGACGGTGAGTACATAGAAGACATGAATGATCTGCATCGTATTTACTTAAGCTACACTGATGCAGGCGAAAGAACAACTCACTTGCTTGAAGAAGTATGGTTCACAGATGAAGCAGCTACCAACCCGTATGAATATATCTATACAAATTACGGTGAAAGCTGGGATATCAGTGAATTTGAAAACGGTGAATACAGTGTTGATATGCAGGTATGGGATACAGCTGATAATATGTCAGAAATCAGTATTCCATTCTATATAGATACAGTAGCTCCTACCAGTGCTCTTACAATTACAACTCTGGCTAATGAAGAAGTAATGTATCTGCAAAGAGGGGAAACTTATCTGTTAACAGCGAATGCTGCTGACAACATTATGATTGCCGGTTATGATTATACTTACACTGTTGATGGCGCTGACGCAATAGTAATTCCTGGTGGCGGTGAAACCGTTGAATTCACAGTTCCGGAAGATATTAATTACGGATCTGAATTAGAATTTACAGTTGTCGTTACCGATATGGTAGGTCTGACACACGATTCATCAGTTTCCAGACTGGTATTCGATGCTGAAACCCTGGAAATGTTGATCACCCACGTAGATGGAGCTCCTTATGTACCTAACATGCACATTAACGGCGAAGTTGGTCTTGATGTATTACTGCTTGGTAATGCTGAACCGGATCTTGTGGTTAACGTTGCTCTCAAATACAGATATGATGGTGATTTAGAATGGAACCTTATCGATGCAGATGATCCAGTTGTACCTGTTACGGGAGATAATAATGATGCAGCTTACGATGTATGGGATGTAACCGAACTGGAAGAAGGTTGGGTAGAAGTTGGCGTAGTACCGGTCTCAGATCCTGAAAATATCTGGGAAGAACCGCTGTACTGGGCTACCCTCTACATAGATCATACACCTCCAGCTCTGGGAGCTCCTGTTGTTGTGATTCCAAGCTGTATCAATGGTGATATTATTAGAGTTGAGTTTGCTGAACTTCCAGCTGATCTTGATCACACAGCTGTAGTATTTGAATATGTAATAGCTGATCAGGCTGATATTGAAGAAGCTTGGGCAGTTGTTGATGATAGTGTTGAATTCGGTTATGATGGTGGATACTGGTTCTTCCAGGTAACCGATGTTGCAGATCAATTCATCAATGGTGAAGTATATGACTTCAGATTACACTATGCTGATGTAGCAATTCCTGAAGCCAATACAGCAAAACTCAATGAAATTGAAGAAATAGATGGTGGAACATTGTTCGACATTGTTGCGCCGGTAGTATTCGTAAGTCAGATTGATGATGTGATCTATCCGTTCGATCCGCCTGTTGAAATTGTTCTGTCAACAACTCCAGTATTTACTGCTATGGCATTTGAACATCCAGAAGAATATCCATTCGCCTGCGGTGTTGAAATGGTTGAATTCTACATAGATGACTTCCTGATTGATGTCGTTTATGAAGAACCATATACAACTAATGTCTGGAATACTACTGGTGTTCCAATTGGTGAATATGAACTTACAGTAGTTGCCTACGATGGAGCTGGAAACTGGGCAGAAGACATTGTAACAATAGCAATAGTACCAGTTATGGATCCTTATGCAGTAATTGTCGGTTTTGACTTTGATTATGAAGTTGAAAACCATGATCATCTGTATGCTGTTACCAGAGACTGCCAGGATAGAGAAACTGTAGAAGTATGGTTCGAATATCTGAGTGGTGATCAATGGATACCATTTACATTTGCAACTTCACCTATGTTCGAAGAAGATGATGAAGGAACAGAACTCTGGAGAGGTTTATTCAATGCTGATAACATGATAACATCTGCGATCCGTGCAGTTGCTTATTATGAAAACTCTCAGGGTGATCTGGTAAGATCTACAATCGAACCAGAATTAGCTGTTCAGTACTATTACACACCTGATCAGGGTGGTATATTTGATCTGGCCGATGGAACAACAAATGAAGATGTACGTTTCTTCTACAGAGATGTGGCAAGAGCCACGATCCAGCCGGGCGAGAGAGTACCATTTATGCTGGGTATGAATGAAGTTAATGATAATAATGATCAGGATACTGAAGTTGAATTACTGATTCCTCACCAATTGGCTGATGATCAATTCACTTTTGAATCCTTAACTTGTGATACTGATATACTTAATTATATGGATGATGAGTTCGGTAATACACTGACAATGTGGTCTGCTTCCGTAGATCCTCTGAATGGTTATGCAATTAACCTGAACAGAGCAATCATCGAAGTACATCCGATCTCCGGTCAGGGTGGTCTTGGTACAATGACTTCTGAAGATGGGGTTATGGATTTAACTATTCCAGCTAATGGTGGAGCCGGTTACCTTTACTTCGAATCCGTACTGGAAGATGATTATATCCCAGTTGAAATGCCCTTCGTTCCTATTTCACGTCAGGAAGTTATTAGAGGTGAATTAGGACAGAATCATTCTATCAGCACATTCAACTTCTATTTCGTTGATGGAATTGCTCAGATCGATCCTGATGTTCCGGTCTATATGGCTTGGACACATGGACAAGGCCAGGGTGGTGGAGATCGTGATCCTTGGATGTTCTCCTGGGATGAAATTGTTCCGGCTGAATTCATCTATGAAGGCGGAGAAATCATCGGTGCCACATTTGAATTCGGTATTGAAACCGGGTTCTATACTCTGGTACAGAACTATGACTTCTCACCGGAAGTTGAATACGTAAACGTCAACAACGAATGGTGGAATGGTAATGACCTCTGGACTTCTTACGATTGGGAATACTACTATTACGGCTGGTATGAAAGCAGAATCGATTCAATCTTTGTTGATGAAGGAATCGATTTCTCCTTCAGAACCTTTGTTATGGAATATGAAGGCGAATATGAAGTAGATCCTGAAGCCGTTATCGATGTTTACCTGAATGGTATAAGAATCGTTAATGACGGTGTTGTTGATCCTGAGTGGGTCGGAATGCCGATCGTGATCAATCCTGTATCCGGAATATTCCACGTTGACTTGATCAATGATGAATATCTGGAAACTCATAATAACGGTATGGGCCATGTACTCGAAGTATTCGTAGATGTACTGGGCTATACCAGTTCAACCGAAGTTGTATTTAATGTAGATTCCACCGAACCTATGGTTCAGAATGACGGCGGTGGATATATAAGACACGAAATGACCATCTGGGCTAACATCTGGGATCTTGAAACAGATGTAGTTATGGAGTGGATTGAACTGAGACTGTATAATCCGGAAGATGTTGATAATCCGGAAGAACACATTATAGTTCCTTATCCAAGCCTTGATATAACCTGGGATGAAGTCAATCAGTGGTATCATGTTGAATATACAATCACACTTGATGACCTGACCACTGTTCTGCTGGACACTGCAGACGTAAACGAAGTTTATGCTCAGTGGTGGGCAATCAACAATGTTAATATAGAAACACCGTGGTATTTAGGATACAACGTTGTACCTTACATTGTTGATGTAGCTCCTCCAATAGTATGGGCTATTTCACCTGTGGGTGATCCACTGGATAATGATGGTGATGGATTGTTCAATGAAGATCCCATCAACGGCATTAATGACGACGGAGACTTTGATGACTGGAACAACAATGGTGTTCAGGATGGTATGTGGGTATCTGATTCCTCGGGTACTTACTGGGTTGGTGAACCTTCAATTATTG
Organism: Candidatus Cloacimonas sp. SDB; assembly: GCA_001412425.1. Lineage (GTDB taxonomy): Bacteria > Cloacimonadota > Cloacimonadia > Cloacimonadales > TCS61 > SDB. The sequence continues at coordinate 1,432 of LKUH01000372.1, read as the reverse complement.
ATGAAGATCCGATCGATTTCTACCCTGATACATTGCTTTACGGTCAGGAAGTTGTGATAGCTGTTGGATATGAAGATATTCCAATGCCTATTGTTGTTGGTGACGGAAATTGTGGTGATTGCATAATATACTCTGGTGCCTCTGGAGTTGATATCGAAAATATTATCGTTACCCTCAATGGTATTGAACTAACGGATGAAACAGGTACCTTAACTATAACAGCTGGAACGTGGCAATATGCTCCGGATGAATGGTTGAATCCTGGACATTATGTGGTTATTGCCAGTGTCTATGATATAGCAGGAAATGTGGGCTATGGATCCTTTGAATTTGAAATTCTGGGTGTAGCTCCGACAATAAGCTTCATAGAACCTGAGGCTGGCTGGTGGTTGAATCCTCACGATGCAAATACCCTCCAGTTCACAGTTGATACTATCGAAGGTTGTCCTGTAGCATTTGACGGTGTAGTAGTTAATGTATATCAGGAACCTGACAGCATAGTAATTCAGGGTCCGACGACGATATCACCAGATGAATACGGCATTTACAATGTTGTCATTAACGCTGGTATAATCGACTCTGATCAGGAAGCAGCCAGATTAGAAGTATCTGCTACTACTATCTTTGGAGATCAATCTGAAGGTAATCAGTCTTACGGTGTTGATAGTGTGCCGCCAATTGCACAGTTCACTTCACCGGAAGATGGACAGGTATTCGGTTTAACCAATGCAATTCATGTGATAGCTACATTTACTGATGTTGAACCGGAAGACAGAAAAGATTCTAAAGATGTACAGATCAGTGCTGCTAAACTTAATCTTAGAGGTAATGGATCAGGAATAGCTTCAAGTAGATTGTTCATTACTCCACCTGATGGAGTTACTGAGATCTACAGTGGTTCAATCGGTGGTTATGTTGAAACTGTAATTGAACCTGAAAATCTGCAGGTTGGTGATTATAACTGTATGCTAGAAGTAATCGACAATGTCGGTAATGTTACTAATATCAACCTTACCTTCACCGTACAATCTCCGGCACCGTCAATTACCTTCCATCCATTTAATGGTGGCTGGTGGTTTAATCCTGCGAATAATACAGAACCATTCACCTTTGAAGTACATCCTGGCTCAGGTGTTGCCATAGCAGAAGATGGTGTAGTAGTAACCTTCTATGGTGTACCTGGAATGGAAATTCTCCAAGGACCTCAGACTCTGTCATATCAGGAAGATGGTATCTATGAGGTTAATCTTGGCGCTAATATTCCATCTGCTTACACTGGAGTGGTCCTTCAGGTAGAAGCAACCAACATCTTTGGCGGATCAACAGTAAGCAGCCAGACTTACGGTATTGACACTGAATCACCGACAGTTGAATTTATTTCACCTGAAAATGGTGCTCAATTCAATCTCGGTTCAATTGTAAATGTATTGGC
>LKUH01000371.1 GCA_001412425.1 Candidatus Cloacimonas sp. SDB | reverse complement strand
TCAATTGAATCATTAATAACAATTAAGGAGTCAAAGGATGAAAATGTAATCAAGAAATTTTCAGTTTCAACATCAGTAAAATAGTAATTTATAATATCGACTTGATAGTTCTCTTTATAGTTAATATGATTTCTATCAAGCTCAAAAGTAATATTGAAATCTACAATATCTCCTACCTCATAAAATCCTTTATCATTGCTAAGTACTGCTTGAACTTTTAAGGCTATAGTTGATCTGCTCCATGAAAAAACACTTTGAGAAATCAAACTTGTTATATAAACAAGAATTATAAATCCAATAAAATAAATTAGCTTATCTCTTTTCATTAATATACCAAAATTCACTTAATACGGTTCTTCCTTTATCTTACAATTATTTGCAACTAACGGGAACTGCACGCAAATTTGAGCTTGCGAAGATTTGGTGCAGAGTTAGTAGCTGTTTTTTTATTTCAATAACACACATTTTTTTGCAAGTTGGTATCTATCGTTAATTAATAAGTTAATCAAATAAATCCCAGAAGGTATGTCATTATCAGAATTATCTTTTCCATTCCAAGTTATTGAATAATCACCAACGTTATAGAATTCTTCTTCGAAATTTTTGATCAACTGACCTTTTGTATTATATATTGAAACTTTTATGTGTGAATCCTCCTCAACTGAAAAGGATATCTCAGTGCTAGGATTGAATGGATTCGGGAAAACAGAAAACTGTTTAGCAAGATTCTTTATCTCAAATTCATCACAACCAACAGGATCTTCAACAAATTCTCCTTCACCATTATTAAACAAAATTGTTAAGTTATTTTCGGATATTCCATATCGAATTATGGCTAAATCATCTATTGAATTCCCATCTAAATCAGATAATGTAAAATTCACAGAAGATTCTCCATAATCTGGATAATCTTGTATATAAGAAGAAGAAAAATTAAGATTTCCTTCATTAAAGTATTTTTTAATTTCATCTCCTACAGTAAGAATATCAATCAAACCATCATTATTTAAATCACAACTTTTAGGCTCAGCCCATAAGTCCTCAATATAGTAAGTATGAAGGTAAAATTCTTGATTCCCAATATTCTCATATATCTTCAGATTATCTTGAGTCATTATTGGCCAATGTACAACTATTATGTCATAATCATTATCATTATCAAAATCATCAACAGCTATACCTGAAGCAACAACTTCATAATTTAGTGAATCAACACTAAATCCAGAATGATCAAAATAATAAATATATGTATTAGCAAAAGAAAATGCAATAATATCATCATACCAATTATTATCTAAATCTTTACAGATAAATTTAGTGAAGTGGGCATTTGGAGCCTGGCTGGGACATTCATACCATACGGGATCCGTAAATTCTCTATTACCCATATTATACATTATGCCCCAAAGATTATCTGACCCAGTTGAATGAGAGGAAACTACAATATCATTATCGTTGTCATTATCAAAATCTCCTGAAGAGAAATTAAAAAAATCAATAAAATCGTTAGTATCATAGTAATATGGATTTCCAATATCGAAATTGTAAAAAACTTTTAGTTGTTCTGTTCCTTCAGAATTCTCTTGGAAGCTTGAAACAATATCTATTCCGTTTTCATTATCCAAATTACCTAATGCACTTACAGTAACTGCTCCATTGCTTGAGATTACATCTATTATCTCAAGATGGGCATTTCCTGAATTATCTATAAATGTTAAAACACCTTCATTGTAATTATGGCCGACAACAATTTCATTATGTCCATCGTTATCAAAATCTCCAGATTGAATTGTATATGCATTTGGTGATATTGTATAATCAATAGTATTTAACGTAGTACATAAAAAAAATATAATTGAGATTATTATAATTTTCATATTAATCTCCCCCAAAAAATAGCTACTAACTTACCAGCGCACTGCGGAAGCGTCCAG
>LKUH01000370.1 GCA_001412425.1 Candidatus Cloacimonas sp. SDB | reverse complement strand
AATTCTTTTTTAGAGCTGGGCGATAGCCCAAAAGTAAAACATGCATTTCACATAACGGTTAAGGCTATGTGCCGCTTTAATGGCATATAGCCTGTGTTATCGGTTGGATTTTGGAGACTCCCACTTATTTGCCAACGGCTGAACTCACTGGTTTTTACGGAGCGGAGCAGAGTAAAAATCCAGTGCAGTGATTTGTTAGCTTTTTTCATCTTTCTGGTAGTCCAATTCGAGATAAATAGCTGGAAAATCTTTGGGAAACATCTTCTCTATATAAAGGTCCTATTTGACAAATAAAATTTCCCTTTTTATGTTTTTTTAGGTATTCAACATTTACTGTAAAATAATGCTTAAAATCAATAACAGATGAAACTACTGGAATATTAGAAGGAAACTCTAAATAATGGTAGCGTGGAGTTTGATTTTGTTTTAGAGTTTTCCCCGGTGTTTTCCCTTTTTTAATTTCTGCCATTGTCATATTCAACTCTGATAGATGCTTGCCTTCATAGACATGCTCTGCATTATATAACGGAGCAACAATGACTGAAATTAATTTTTTGTCATGATTAGATGTTCCTTTTCTTGCCCAGCGAACAGTGTAATCTTGGTTCAGGTCACAATCTTGTGTAAGCACTACGATTAAAGGAAATACAATTTTAGAGATTTCAATTACACCATCTTTTTCAATTGCGTACTCTATGAACTCAACGTCTTTAAAAATATCTCCTTGGGATATTCTCGCCTTTTTTCGAGTTCTTACGTTTTTCATTTTTGGATAACTCTTGCTCGGATTACTCTACGTCTTGGTTTCAAAAGCTCATAATCTGCTTCAATTTTTCGGATTAATTCATTTGCTTCTTTATCTTGCAGTTTTGATTCTGTTTTTTGTACATCTGATTGTAAATCAGTTGCGTTTTTGAGTTCATACTCTGGAGAAAATATTGGTTCATCATTCATCTATAGGCTCCATTATTTTTCGTAATTCTTCTGTAATAACTTCTTCAAAAGAGCGATTAACCTTTTCGTGAAAACGATCCAAAGTTTCACCAATATCTACTTTGCTTAATATTTTTGTTACATACATGTCATAATCTAAGGTATATATCTTTTTCTTTATTGGTGCAGGATAATCTGGATTAAACATTCCAAACTGAAACCGAAGCAAATCTTCTCCATAATTAAATTCTAAAACATGAAATGCTCTTGATACTGTTTTTTTATCCTCGGCAAGTGCAAATATGGTATTTAATTCAGGTTTCAGGTATTTATCCCATTCAGTTGGGGATTCATTGGGAATATCAATGTTGTCAATATAACGTAAACCCAATCTTTTAACTTGCAGTTTTGGGTAAGACTCGAATAATGCGTCTGAAACAGATAGAAAGTCATCTTTCAGCATTTCATAGTATTCATATCTATCATATTCTACAAATACAGTGTTTGGCGTTATTGTTAAGTGTTTCTCTCTGTTTTTCCCGTAGTAATGCCATTCTTTTGTTTCAAATGAACGTTCTTTTGTATCTCCTGGGCCTATCAAAAGCTCCTTTCCCATAACCTTCTTCTCTTCGGTTATGGGAAATCTGTCTTTAACAGTATCATATATTCTGGGTGCAGGGCCTTTCCCAGCAATAGGCAATGGAGTATCAAAATCTATTCTGACAATAACTTTTTTTAGAAAATCCTTTTTATACTTTTTACGAGTTGCATTACTCATTTTATCCTACCTTTTCATTTTGTTTTTACAAAGCTAACGTTCGGCATGAGGCGCGGCGGCTTTTTGCCGTCGCCCTCAATGCCGT
>LKUH01000369.1 GCA_001412425.1 Candidatus Cloacimonas sp. SDB | reverse complement strand
GAAAAAAAAAGGATTTATTCCCTGTTCCACAATTCAGCCAGCTGGATTAACTGAACTTAAAAATTTTATCCTGAAAGAAATTGAAATCAGTGATCAAGACTTGCATTCAGGCATTTTAACAAATGTCAGACAGATCTCAGCTGTGAAAAAAGCTTTAACATCCCTGCAGAAAGCAACAAAATCCCTGGAAGATAAACTGGGTCCGGAATTTACAGCTTTCGATCTTAAAGAAGCAAGCGTAGCTCTGGAAGAGATAATCGGGCTGATATCAACAGACGATATTTTGAATCGGATCTTTTCAGATTTCTGCATAGGGAAGTAAATAGCATTTTCGAATAATCTTACCTTAATACCAGGCATTAATTAAAGAATTGGCATAATATTTTATCATTATAAAAGCTTATTCAAATAAAAATATTTGAAAGGAATCAGTAAATATGTCTTCATTTTCCGATAATTTATCCAGGAAAGATTTTAGTCAGTGGAGTTTATCATTTCGGAATAAAAAACTGGAATATAAATACGCAGAATTCAATAAAAATGAAACTTTAACCTATATTAGAGCAGTGATTTTAACCTCTGTTTTCTTTTACGCTGTCTTTGCTGTTTTAGATGCCTATCTGGTACCCCAATTAAAATTGTATTTCTGGTTTATCAGATTTATTTTGGTTATTCCTTTTGCATTATTAATTTGTATTATCTCCAATTTCAGAATTTTCCAAAAATACATGTTTATATTTCTCTCATTTCTAAGTTTGTTTGCCGGACTGGGAATTATCGCCATGATAGCAATTGCTCCTCCTCCTGTGAACAGTTTTTACTATGCCGGTTTGATCTTAGTTTTGCTTTATAATTACAATTTTCTGAAACTCCCTTTTTTAAGGGCTTCAATAACAGGTTTTTTGTTAATAATTATTTATGAACTGACTATATTTCATCTACAGCCTCTGCCAAATGCTCACATTGTAAATAATACCTTCTTTCTGCTCAGTGCTAATTTCTTCTGTATGTTTTCAAGTTATTTAATTGAATATAATAACAG
>LKUH01000368.1 GCA_001412425.1 Candidatus Cloacimonas sp. SDB | reverse complement strand
AAAACTTAGAACCAGCTTAATTTTTTTTAAGAAGTAATCTTTAATTTGTTGAAAGAATAATTCAATCATAAATTTTGCCAGCCCCTTCCAACCCGACAATTCAATTATCAAAACAATGGGGGATGAAGCCCAGTATTGTTCGGGGATGCTTATCAGTACAGACCAGAAAACCCTGATCATCTAATCTTACCAGACCTTCCAGATTCCTGGCTTCTGTATCTAATCTCAGTTGTATAGGAGCTTGCTGAGATATACTGATAATGCCATCAATAATATTATATTTAACAAGCCTTTCCACCACATCTGTTTTTGCGTGTGTTTCACCCGCACCATAGATTTCTGTAAACTTATCTGCACCCGGTTTATAAAATTCCCTTTCTCCCGGCCAGAAATAATTGATTGCCCAGAATTCATTTTCGGAGTTCACTGCTGTAACATCCGTGATCCGGTATTCAATATTAGGAAAATTGATCGTTCCCAAAGGATTCAATTCCAGGTCAAAAACATGAACTACAGGTTGTGGATTAATATTCACACCATTAGCTTCATAAATGGTAAATACTTTATTTTCGTAGAGGAAAATTGATTCTTCGCTGGCATTGGGAACATCTGCCTGAGGAGCAATATCTACCACTTTTAAGGTATCGAGAATTATTTCCGAAATCTCGTCATCAATTATGCCTGAAATAACATACCCAATGATCTTCTCCGGTTCGGATTCTATGGTAAGGAAAACTTTATTTTCCTGAAAAGCAATAGCTTCAAACCCTTCAAATCCGGGAATATTTTTCTGAAACCAATCTACATTAATACTGATCTCTTCGGGAGTAATAGGCAGAGGAACATCCCCCACAATATATTCCAGCAATTTATTGTAATGGATTTTGAATAACCTTCCTGCCCCCTCATAATCAGGATAATTTGGGTATTGCGGCATTAATATGAGCCACCCTTCATACCAGGTCATACCTGAAAGTTCCGAATTCCTGTCTGTAATTGGGCCTGCCAGTTCGATCTCATTTATTTTGATTTCAATTTCTGAACAAATAGCCAGTTCCAAAAAAATAATTACAGCAATTGTACTAAGAAAAATTTTCATCATTCTATCTCCTCCTGCCAATCAATATTAATATTGTAAGGAATGGGATCCTTAATTCCGGCTTGTTTAAAGGAATTGATCCTCAACACACAACTATCGCAAACACCGCAGGCGATGTCATTGTTACGGTAACAGCTCCAACTGTATTGGAAGGGTACATCAAGCTTCTTACCCATTTTGATTATTGCAGATTTAGTTTTATGAATAACAGGGGTAATCAATTTAATTTTTGTCTCAGCTTTTGTCCCCAGATCCACTGCTTTTTCCAAAGCCCGGAAAAAAGATTCCCGGCAATCTGGATAACCTGAACTGTCTTCCTCTACTGCTCCAAGGTAAATTCTGCCCACACCTAAAACTTCAGCCCAACTGGTGGCAATTGTAACAAGATGGGCATTTCTGAACGGCACATAAGAATCCGGCACTTCATTTGATCCGGTATGATTTTTAACTGCAATGCTTTCATCGGTAAGACTTGAACCTCCGATATTTTTTAAGTAACTTACGTCAGCAATTAAGGAGTCTGCCGGTTGGAAATGTTCCACAATTTGCTGAAAGGACTTCAACTCCCGATCTTCTGTTTTCTGCCCATAATTAAGGTGCAGAAAATAGACCTTTTCACACTCCTGGTTTGCCAGTGCTGCCACTACCAGGCTGTCCATACCTCCACTGACAAGTACAATTCCATTTTCAGCCATAATACCTCTTACTTTTTCTTCCACTTTTCAATTTCTTTCTTACCATCTCTTAAACTTAAAGGGTCAACATATAAGGTTTTCTGATTAGAATAAATCACATATCCCGGCGGGCTTTTCCGCGGTTTTCTTACATAACGGATCTGAGTATAATCAACCGGGACATTTGCGGACTTTTTAGCTTTACTGTAATAAGCTGCAATTCTGCAGCAAATATTCAAGAGCCTTTCCGGAAGTTCTTTTTTGTTATAGTTTCTCAAGATAATATGGGTTCCTTTGAATATTCTGGTGTGAAACCACCAGTCATCTGATTTGGCAAATCTGGTAGTCAGAAAATCATTTTCACTGCTGGTTCTGCCGATGAAGATTTCCCAATCAGAATCAATTTTAAGAGTACGAAATTTACCGGTTACTTTTGCAGGTGCTGCAGATTTCTCATCAGGGTTGAGATATGTTTCCATAAAGGGAATGTCATTTAAGCTGTTTTTTAATTCCTCTATTTCCTGCCTGGTTTTTCTGATCTGTTCCCGAATCATTTTTTTCCCATCTCTTGCTTTCCTGTACTTCTTATAATAAAGCTGCACATTTCCCTGGGGTGTTAATTCAGGGAATAGCGGTATTTCAATCTGTTTCTGCTCTTCGCTGAAATAGTCGATAACAGTAACAATTTTATTGCCGGGTTTCACTTTTTTTAAATTTATTTTCAGCAGGTCCGCCCATTTTTTCCAGGTTTTTTCCCTGCCTGTTTCTTCCAGTTCTCGCATCAATTTTGTGTTCTTTTTCTCTTTTTTTTCAATACTCTTCAGGACTTTCTTCCTGGCATCATCCTGAAGTTTATTGATCCTGTTTTTCAGAATGACCTCATAAAAAAGGTCTTCAAATAAGCTATTTATGCGTAAATAACCTGCACGTTTATTATCTGAAGTTTTAATTTTGCCCTGATCATTGAAGTCCACCGGCAAGATTATCTCATCTGTTTCATTATCATATTTGCTGTCAGGCAGTTTGTATTTCTGGTTTGGAAGTATCTGCCTTTGCAGGTTGTCGGCAAAAGATATTTTTCTGATGGCATCAAGGATAAGATATTCGCCAGAGGCTTCTTTCTGAGTCAGAATTATATTCTGAAATCGCGGTATCAGTTCAATTATCAGTCGATATTCTTTAAGATGATTTTCCATATCCAGATAGGAAAAATCGGAAAAAATTATCCTGTCCTTCTCAGCAATTTTTATCTCATTTAAGCAAGATCCTTTAAGCTCATAATTTATTCTATTCAAGCTTTTAGCAGATTTAAAAGGTATCTTTTTCTTATCGCTAAAAAAACAAAAACAGCCTTCAGAAGCCAGATTGATCTGCAGAAAGTTACCGGTTCGGGCAAATTTAACCGCATATTGATCCCTGAAGAGCAGTAAATCCTGAAATATCAGGTTTTTAAACTTATTCTGTTCCACCCAGGCTGAAAGAAATTTATATTCCATCTCCTACCTCTCTAGACAAAAGATTTTCAGATTTTCTCTTTGTCTATAAAAACATCCGAATTTAATTCTGCCGGATCCAGCTCGATACCTGTTAAAATTATGTAATTTAACCAGATGATACTACTTGACATTCAGGTCTTAAGTTGAATATACTGCCAAAAAGATTGCTGTGGGGTCAATGATGAGAGTTTCCGTATATTTAAGTTTTTTTCTTTTTTTCAGCACAATTATCTCTCCTCTGTTTTCAGTCGATCATATTGCCGTCACTCTTAAAGTTAACGAAAATGTTATTTTAACCCGTAATGACAGTACTTATCCGGTTCAGAAAGGTGATATTCTGTTTAACGGAGACCTGCTGGAAACCGGATCTAATTCATTTGCCGCCATACAGTTCAATGATAATAATTCGCTGGTAAAACTTTTTCCCAACAGCTCTTTAAAGATCGAAGCTAAAAAGGATTACGATAAACTTAACAAAAAATGCAAATTAGCTGCTGGGAAGATCTGGGCCAGGATCTCCAAAGATAAGGGAGATTTTGAAATTGAGACATCTACTACTGTAGTCTCGGTTAAAGGAACTGAATTTCTGGTTGCTTTTCAGTCGAATGGAGATACAGATATCTATACTTTTAAAGGCAATGTTTTCATTCGGAATAAAATTGATGATCTGATCGGAACTGCTTCAGCAGGTGAACATGCCCAGACCAGTGGTTCCGGTATAATAACAATTTCAGAGTTTAATACTGCCGAGCTTCCAGCCGAGATTATCGAATTCCTGAAAGCAGAAATTGAACCTTTAGAGCCACAGGAAAAAAGTAGCCAGCCGCAGCAGACCTTACCTTCTTCACCAGAATCTGTTCTTCCTGAAAATAAAACACATTCAGCACCAGAAGCTGCTTCCTCTTCCTCGGAGAAACCCTCCCAGGGAATCAGTATGGGAGGATCTGTGGGAACAACTTTAATGAATGGTGAGATCTACACCCGTGTCAGTTTCATGCCGGAGCTGATAATCGGTAAATTTGGCATAGGACTGGATATTGAACTGCTGATTGATGGAGACGGAAAAATCAGAAAGGAGGACTGGGATGATTTTGAAGATTACCTGGCTAAGATCCTTTATCTGAGATATGGACACCGGGGGGATCCGGTGTTTGGCAAGATCGGAGGATTTTACGATTATACTCTGGGACATGGGCTGGTGATGAAGGATTATACCAACATGCTCTACTATCCCGATATGAAGCAGATCGGACTGCAGCTGGGAGGCAGATTACCTGTAGCAAATATAACCCTGGAGGGTTTTACTTCCAACCTATTTAAAAATGAGATCCTGGCAGGAAGATTAACTATACAGCCTCTTTTAGAATCCGAACTCCCTTTACTGAACCATCTGATCCTGGGAACCACTATCGCTCACGATAGAAATCAATTTAAAGGTTTAATGGACAGCGATGGAGATAATTATCCTGATATCTTTGATGACTTTCCCTATAACGATAAATGGCATAATCAGGTAGATCACGATATTGATATTTTCAGGAATGCTTTTCTGGAATGGAATCCGGATGCGAGTGAAGATGATTTCCTGGAATGGTTTTACAGTTCTGAAACCCTGAACAGCCTTAGAAATCCATCTTTCCAAGATTTAGGCAAGGATTACGTTACTGTTTTTGGACTCGATTACGAACTGCCTTTATACAGCAGTAAATTATTTTATCTGAGCCATTACGGAGAATTTGCCCAGATAGCCGGGCATAATAACGGTTTTATCTTTCCCGGATTTTATTCCCGCTTTCTGATTTTTGATCTGAAGCTGGAATTCAGACATTACGAAGAGGATTTTCTGCCATCTTTCTTCGACTATCTTTACGATGCCGAAAGAACTACTGTTACTATGGAAAACGACACTTCCTATGTTCTAACGACCAAGGAAATGCTGGTTCCATTATCTCCGGAAGCTTCTGGCTGGTATGCCAGTTTAACCACCAATCTGTTTAATTTCCTTTATGTTACTGTTTCCTATGAAGATATGTACGGCAAAAAAGATTACCGAAACAAATCTATCTGGGGAAATGTGAGACTGGAACAAAGAATTATTCCGAATCTCGCCACAGCCGAAATTAAATATGGACAGACAAATTTTGATAAACTGACAGCAATTAAAGCTCCCTCAGCTTTTATTGAAGGGAAGTTGGGTTATAGTATAATACCCAGCACACAATTGATCGGCAGCTATAAAGAACGATATATCGATCTCAATAACAACGGCAGAATTAAAGGGAAAGACGAAACTGTAAAAACCATGTCTCTGGGAGTTGAATTCAGGTTTTAATTATGCAAGAACCATGGTCGGGATTAATTGATGCCCATTGTCACTTATGTGACGAAGAGCTGCTTCCTCAACTGGATAATGAAGTTGCCGAAGCTTTGCAGATCGGTAGTACTGGTTTTATTTCTTCAGCCTTAAGTAAAGAGGAATTTGAATGGATAGAATTGACCAGATTGCACACTTATCATAAATATTTCCGCTGGTCGGCAGGAATTCACCCTTATTATGATAAAAGCTCTGAAAATGATTTTAGCGCTCTGGTTAAACTCAGTGAAAGAAAAAAAATAATCGCTCTGGGAGAAATAGGTCTGGATGGTAGAAAATATAATACTGAGTGGCAAAAGGAGATATTATTAAAACAGCTGGACCTGGCTTCCAGCTTTGACCTGCCGGTTATTTTTCATGTTGTTCATAATTTTTATGACTTGTATAAACTTCTGGAAAATAATTTCCCTAAAGTGAGAGGTTTTCTGCATGGATTTAACAATTCACTGGATGTGGCAGAACATTTTTCTCAGTTCGATCTGGCTTTCTCACTGGGTTGTAAACCTCCTAAACCCGAAGTTGTGAAATTTATCATCAAGCATGGTTTTTTTCTTTTTGAAACTGATGCTCCCTATCAGAAGCCAAAATCAGAACCATCCCAAATCAACCATCTGAAAAACCTTGATTTTGTGGTGGAAGAAATCAGCCGGATTTCAGCTCTTTCCAGAGAAAAACTCATTCAAATGCAAAAAGCAAGTTTCGATAAAATTTTCTCTATATCCAGAAATCAGGATTTTTAATGAATCAATTTTCCCGAACCGAACTACTTTTTGGTGCTGACGCATTGAAGACCTTTCAAAACTCAAGAGTAGCTATAATGGGGCTGGGCGGTGTAGGATCTTATGCTGCCGAAGCTCTTGCCAGAAGCGGGATAGGCTCTTTTTTACTGGTTGATTTCGATGTAATAACAATATCAAATCTGAATCGCCAGCTCCCGGCTCTCCACAGTACTGTAGGAAAATTAAAAACGGAAGCAATGCGCGACAGGATTAAAGATATTAACCCCAAAGCCGGTATAGAGATTTACTCCGATTTCTGTGCTCATGAATCCAGAGAATTGCTGCTGCAAAATCTGGATTTTGTAATTGATGCAATTGACAGCCTGGGACCCAAAACCGGTTTAATAGAAGCCTGCTATAGAAAGCAAATCCCCATTATTTCAGCCATGGGAGCTGCGAGTCGTTTTGATCCTGCTAAAATTGAACTGGTAGATATTTCCCAGAGCCGCATCTGTCCGCTGGCAAAAAAAGTCAGGAAATATTTACACAGAAGAGGTATTCAAAAAGGGATTCCGGTTATTTATTCTTATGAAAAACCGATTGCCCAGTTTACTCATGAAGCCGGAGCAGAATCGGATTGGATTTCGGGAAGAGGAAGAAAAAGAGGCACTCTCGGTTCAGTAGTCTATCTGCCTGCAATAATGGGAATGTGGACAGCTAGTTATGTTCTGCGTAAGCTGGCAGGAATGGAGATTTAGCCCTTAAGTTATTGAAGATATGCACTAAAGCGATTGATATTATTTGTTAAAATTACAATTCTGTTGGGAATTAACCACAATCAGCAGGTTCGATTAGGATTTAATCTTGACCTATGAAAGATTCTGCTGTTTTTAAATATGTACTTACAAAATTATTCATGTTTTAATCAGCTTTCTGAAGATTTATCACAAAACTTACACCTCGAGGATGTTTTTCTTCCACGTAAACAGAACCGCCAAAATTCTCAATAGTCTGACGTACTAAGAAAAGTCCCATTCCTGTCTGACCGCTTTTCCCGTAAGAAAAATTTTCTTCAAAAATTTTATCAAAAAGCTCGTGCGGAATTGGATTTCCGTTGTTGCTGATCCTGATCTCACAGAAATCTCTGACATTTTTGGCAGTGATCTCAACAATATCAGCTTTGCCATGCAGTTTTGCATTATTGATAATATTCTCAAATACGGACAGGATCTTTTCGTTGGCAAATACATGAGCTGGTTCAATTTCTCCAATCTTTAATTCATGATATTCATCACTAACTTTCTGCAGGATATCTTGCAGACTGATTTTTTGCAGGTCATTTTGTTGATAAGATTCCAGAGTTATTTCTTTGGCATTTTTTATGATACTTATGCTATTATAGCATTTGGATCTGATCTCATCGAGTATTTGGATATCATTATCTGCTTTAAAAAGATTGATCCCGCTAATAATGGCAGCAAAATTATTTAATAGATCGTGACGCAGCATTTTGTTTATCAATGCCAGCTGTTCAGATTGTTTCTCAGCCAAATTTTTGGCCAAATGAAGCTGCTGATTAGTGTCTTCTAATTTTCTATTGGTTCTGGTTCTTTGCACAGTATAGAATGAAAATAATACTATAACCAGTATCAAGGAGGCAACACTTACGATGTATAAATTCTGCCGTGTTTTAGTGATTTTAAGGTCTTTCTTCAATATCTGGTTTTCATTCTCGATTTTATCCAGCTGGTATTTGGCATTGATCTCCGCGATCTTTTCCTTGCTTTCCTGAGAAAAAATGCTGTCCTTCATGGTTGTGTACAATATATAATAATCCAGGGCTTCCGAGAAATTATCCCTGTTACGATTCAGCCTGTAATAATGCAGGTAATTCTCCATCTGCAGTTATTTTGCTGCAATTTCATCAGCCAACTGTGAGGCAATTTCAAGATATTTCTCAGCCTGCGGAAAATTATTCAGACCTAAGTACACTTTTCCAATATTATTGGCATTATTGGCTGCGTTCCATATATTCTCGGACTTCTGATTCAAATCCCAACTTTCCAGATAGTATTCCAATGCTTTCTCATATTGTTGCTTGGCTTCATATACCTGACCAATATTACTAAGAGAATTGGCTATCTCGTTGCCACTCCCCATTTGTCTGCGTTTCTGTAAAGCTAGATCATGATATTGAAGCGATTTATCGTAATTTTTCAACCGGAAATATGAAATACCGATATTGTTAAGGCTTTTAGCTGCATTTAGCTCATCTCCCAGCTTTTCAAACATTCAAGTGCTGAATAATTATATTTCAGAGCTTGCTCAAAATTTTCCAGCTCAAAATGAACTATACCAAAATTATTATAAACCTGGGCTAATTCTGTTTCCAGATTATTTTGCTGACAAATTTCTAATGATTTAGTCATGAATTCCAAAGATTTATCATAACTTCCCAGATATAAATAAACCTGTCCCAGATAATTTAATGCACTGACTTCACGAGTCCTGTCTTTCAGCCTGATACTCTCTTCTAAACATTCATCAAAAATTTGAATCGCTTTATGATAGTTTCCCATTTCCATCGTGATGAGGCCTGCATTGATTTTCGCATTGAGCATTCCTGTTTCATCGTTAATTTTCTGCTTAGTGTTGTAAGAGCGTTCATTGTATTCTAATGCTTTCCCATAATCCCCAAAACTCCAGCGAATCAAACTGAGATTATTATTCACATAAGCAATTGTCTTCTCATTTTGCATTTTTTCCGCAACAGCCAGCTCGTTATTATAAAAGCTAGCTCTGCCAAGATTATTGTAAGCATGAATCAGCTCATCAGTTAAGTCTTGCTCTTTTGTCAACTCTAAAGCTTCCAGGCTGATATTCCTCATCATTCCGAGATCTAGGTGTCTATAAGCTCCTGCCAGCGAATTCATTAATTGAACCCGTTTCTTGCCCTCCGCCTGATTCATCTCCTGGCGCAGACTATCTATTCTGGCATTTTGAGAATTTAGAGCTGTAAACATTATTGTTACAACAAGAACTGCAATTTTAAATTTCATATTACTCCAGATTATCCTCAACCAGCACATTTTCCTGAAATTTTTCCGGAATCTGCTTGGAAGCATTTGCCCCCAGTTCTTTCAGTTTTTCCACTCTGGAAACCAGATTGCCTCTGCCTGTCGAGAGTTTTTTAACAGCCTGAAGATAGGCATCATTAGCACGATCGATATTAGTTCCAATTTTTTCCAGATCAGTGAGGAACCTGACAAAACTATCATATAGATTTCCGCTTTGACGTGCTATTTCCAAAGCATTTTTAGTCTGGTTTTCCTGACGCCAGATGAAGGCTATTGTTCTGAGTGTAGCCAGCAAGGTACTGGGACTCACAATTACTATCTGTTTATCCAGGGCATATTTATAAATACCACTATCTTGCTGCATCAATACGGTAAATACACCTTCGATTGGTATAAAGAGCAGAACAAAATCGGGAGAATTAAGACCTTTCAATTCATGATAATGTTTATGATAAAGCCCATCAATATGCTTCTTAACTGAATTGTTCAATGCCTTCAGGTGAACGATCTGTCCGGAATCATCTTCAGCAGAGACCATTTTTTCGTAATCGATCAGGGAGACTTTAGAATCCACAACAATATGTTTATCTTCAGGAAGTTTAATTATCACATCAGGGCGGTTAGTACTTCCTTCTTCATTCTTCAAACCCATACCTCTGGCTTGAGTTTCGTATTCAATACCTCGAGTGAGACCCGATTCCTCCAGAATTCTTTCCAGAATCACTTCGCCCCAGTTACCCTGGATCTTGACATCACCTTTTAAGGCTTTAGTCAGATTGGCAGCATCATCACTGATCTTTTTATTGAGATCTTTAAGGCTCTTGATCTGCTCTATCAGCGAAGTATGGCTTAACCGATTTTTTTCGCTATTATGCTCGACTTTCTGTTCAAATTCTTTTATTCTCTCTTTTAAAGGAAGCAGAATCTCATCCAGTTTTGATCTGTTATCTCTGGTAAATTTTTCACTTTTTTCTTCAAATATCTTATTTGCCAGGTTTTCAAAAGCTTCAGTAAATTTTTTTTGAACCTCTTCTAATTCGGATTTCTGTGTCTCCAGTTTCTCCATGAGGTTTTTTTGAGCATTTTTAGTTTCAGCCAGCTGTGAATTCATTTCCAGTTTCTCGGCCTGAGCTTGTTTTAATTCCTGGTTTGTGTTGTTCAAGCTTTCAGAGGTAATTTTTAAATTTGTTTCCAGTCTGCTGTTTTCGATTCTGAGCTCATTCAATTCATTCTGAAGCTCATTAAACGATTTACTTGTTTTTAATCCTTTTCTCAACCAGAAAACAACTATTATGAATCCTACTAAGACTGCAATTGGTGTATAGAAATTATTCATAATTATTCAAAAAATTGTTAATTGTTAGAAATATTCATTTCTTTCTTTATCTCGGTGATGATCTCCCCCTTTTGCCCGTAGGAAAGGAAAGAATTATTAAACCCATTTAAAACGATCTTTTTAACATCAGAAAAATCAAGGTCATAAGCTTCTACAGCTTTACAGTATTCCCTGGTTAATGTGGTGTCAGAAATCAGTCTGTTATCTGTATTCAAAGTTACCTGGATTCCGTAATCCAGATACTTTTTAAAAGGATGTTCAGCCAGGTTTTTTACAGCCTGAGTGTCTACATTGCTGGTAAGGCATACTTCCAGAGCTATTCTGTGATCGTTAATAAAATTAAGCAGGTCCTTGTCTTCATAAAGATGAGTTCCATGTCCAATGCGTTGAGCTCCCAGAGGATATATGGCTTGCTTGATATTTTCCGCACCCCCAGCTTCTCCCGCATGAATAGTTAGATTCAAATAATTTTTATGGCAGAGATCTACAGCTGCTTTATGATCCAACGCCGAAAATCCTTGCTCTGCACCGGCAAGATCAAAAGCCACCACGCCTTTATTCCTGTAGGAGACTGCCAGTTCTGCCATTTTCAATGTCGTTTTCGGATCCAGATGTTTTAAGCCGCAAATTATCACAGCAGTAAAGATATTGAATTCCTGCTCTGCTTTTTTTAAGCCTTCAAGAACAGCATCATTTATTTCAGGCAAACTTAACCCTTTTTTCGTATGCAAAATCGGAGAATATCTCACTTCCATATAGCGTACATTCTCTTCAGCAGCATCTGCAGCTAATTCATAGGCAATTCTGGAAATAGCATCTCTGTCCTGCATAACTTCCAGAGTAATATCAAATGCCTTAAGATAATCATCCAGACTGTTACATTTCTCATCACAGCAGATTATTTTTTTTAGATCTGCAGAATTATTCGCAGGTAATTTGATACCCAATTCTGCAGCCAGTTCTATAATCGTGTCTATCCTTAAAGAACCGTCTAAATGAACATGTAGATCGGTTTTAGGAATTTTTTTTATCAGTTCTACCGGAAATTTCATAACTCCTCCTGTTGCCCCCATTTATCGTAAAAAACAATTTCATCTACTTCTAATGTTT
>LKUH01000367.1 GCA_001412425.1 Candidatus Cloacimonas sp. SDB | reverse complement strand
GATCTCAGCAGGAAAAAATATTTTTCTTCAACTTATGAAGGAGATCATGAAATAACGAGTTTGACGGGGAACATTACCGAAATGGCTGGTTCTCCTTATCTGCATCTCCACATCAACTTGGCAGGTTCGAATAATATTGCGATTGCCGGTCATTTGAACGAAGCTTATGTAAGTGTGACCTGTGAGATTATTATAACCGTTATTGATGGGTCAATCGACCGTTTTCCCGATGATGAGATCGGAGTCAATTTACTGCATGTCTAAAAAAAAGATCCGATTCTGAGATCGGATCTTAAAATGGTACATCCGTAGGGACTCGAACCCTAGACCCGCTGATTAAGAGTCAGCTGCTCTACCATCTGAGCTACGGATGCAGCAAAGGTAAAATTCTGAACCGGAATTTTGATGTCAATGAATTTTATTTGATTGACAGTTGACAAAATAGCGCGCAGAAAAATGATTTAAGAATAAAAATAATTTTCCAGCGAGGGATTAATGATCGCTATATTTATAGATAAAAAGCTGAATAAATTTTTGCATGAAATAAAGTACACATTTGATTTTATATTTCGAACAGCAGGATTTGAATATAAGGTTATTCCCAGTCTGGAAGCTGCCAGTTTCAGGGATATTATTTTTTTTTACGGCTTAATTAAGCCCACCGAGAACGAGATAAGTGTTTTAGCGAAAGACAGATCAATGTTTTTTGTTCCTGCTGAACCGGATTTATTACAGCCCGGGTTACTGAACAGGGAGACGATTGAAAAGAGGATAATTGAAGCAAAGTATCTGAAAGATATTCCTTTAATTACTGATAAGGAATTTGAAGTTCCGATAGTGTATTATAAAAATGAAGATCTGTTTTTCGGATCTTTCAGTTTTGATCTGATCGGTAATATTTTTTTTCATCTGGTTAATTATGAATTCAATTCGATTGGAACAAGGGATAAGAATCATTTACTGCCAGACTCAGCATCCTGTTTCACGGATTTTTCTCATAAGCCATTTATCAATGCATTTCTCTGGTTACTTAACGAAGCGATAAAAGACAGTGTTAAAGAGCGAGCCAACTGTTATCTGATAAAAAAGTGCTACTGGCCGGAAGACCAGCCTTTGGCGGCTGCAATTTCTCACAATGTGGAAAGCCTGAAAAAATGGACTTTTTCCAGCCTGATCAAAACTGCTTTTCAGGATCTCATTTTGTTCTACAGGCTGAAAAATCTTGTTCTGAACAGTCTGAGAAGGCTGAAATATATCATCACCAATATAGAAGAATACTGGACGTTTGAGCTGATCTATGAGATTGAAAAAGAATTCGGTGTACAAAGTACCTTTTTCTGGGGTTCGGGAGCTGCAGAAGTAAAAGAGGGGTTTGATTATTCTTTTCAGGATGAAGACATTGTCGCTGAGATTAAGCAGCAGAAAGTTGAAGGTGACGAAATTGCTCTGCTGGGTTCATTAAGTTCCTACAAAGAAGATATTCTGGGAGAGCAAAAACAGAAACTTTCCAAACTGCTGGAATCTGAGAAAACCGGAGTGAGACAATTTAAACTCAGATACGATCCGGCTGTAACTCCCGAGTATCATAGTAAATATGGTTTTCAATACGATTCTACCAGAGCTTTAACCGACAGGAATGGTTTCAAAAATGGAATCGGATTTCCTTTTTACAACATTTCCAGTTATCCTTCCAAAGAGGAAAGGGAATTTGCTCTATTTAAAACCCACAACTGCCTGGAATTACCTCTTGTTTTCTCAGATAATAATCTACTTCTGTCAGAAGTGAAGAACATCAACTTTGAACAGGCTCGTGATAAAATGGCTGCTCTGATAAATGTTTTGAAATTCTATAATGGATTGATCACTTTTAATTTTTCAGTACATAATTTTGCCGAGATATCTTATAACAAAAATCTCTTGAGAGAAACTTTATCTCAGTTGCAGGAAGATAAGGCTTTTTTATCTACTTATAGTGGAATAGCTGACTGGTGGACTAAGCGGGACTGTGTTTTAATCAAGGAAAACAAGAATGAACTGTCGGTATATTTTCCCGATCAATTTGAAAAATTTACCCTTTTATTATTAGGAACATTCAAGGTAGATCAGGTAGAAGGGGCAGAGGTAGAATTTTCCGGAGCAAAGATCATATTTTCTAACCTGGCTGCTGACACAACGGTAAAAATTAAATTAGTTAAAGAAGCGGGATAATGAAATGATTAAGAAACGACTTCTGCTTTTTGCCTATTTTTATCCGCCGTTGGGGGGACCTGCGGTTCAGAGACCTTTGAAAATGATCAAATATTTAGCTGAAATGAACTGGAAAGTTGAAGTTATCACGGTTAAGGATATCGTCTATCATTCCAGAGATGAAACTCTGTTGCAGGAAGATAGGGCGGAGAAAGTTTACCCTACAGGCTCGGCTGATGTGATGTCGTTGTTAAAAAAAGTATCGGATAAGAGTTGTCTTGATTCAGCAAAAATATATTTCAAGACTCCTGAATTCGTCAAAAAAATTATTAGAAGCGGTTTTATTATTGATGATAAATACGGCTGGTTGAAATTTGCTCTACAACAGGCTGAAGAATTATGTAAAAAAAGATCTTATGATGCGGTTATGGCGACGATATCGCCCTATACTCCTGCCCTGGCTGCCTATAAAATCAGTCAGGAATTCAATCTTCCCTTGATAATAGATTATCGCGATCACTGGACGCTGAATCCTTTCAAACATTTTCTTACTCCTTTGCACAAAATCATTTCCCGTAAATGGGAAATAAGAATTTTGAGAAGAAGTTCACTGATCTCAGTTGCCGGCAGGATCATGGGTCAAGAATTGGTGGAAGAGTTCGGGAAATGCCTGAAAACTAAGATTCAGGTAATGTATAATGGCTGGGATAAAGAGGATTTCGATCAGGTTGAAAGGAGAAAAAATCCTGAGAATAAATTTATAATGAGTTATATTGGCAGTTTATATGGAGAACAGAAGGTAAAATATTTCATACAAGCTTTGCAGCAGTTGAAAGGGGAGGATAAAATACCCTCAGATTTAGAGGTAAGATTTGTCGGAAATTTTTACAGGGAAAATCTGGATCAGATATCTTGTGATGAGCTTGGGGATATAATTCGGATTATTCCTCAGGTGGAGCATTTAAAAGCACTGGAATTAATGTTTGAGTCAGATGTTCTGCTATTATTTTTTCCCGGTAATATCTATAGAAGTGTAGTTATGGGTAAGGTCTTTGAATATCTCTATTCTGGTGGACAGATTTTTGCCATGATTCCCGGTGAAAATGAAACAGCTGATCTGATCAGAGAACATGGTCAGGAGCATATTTGCCCGATGGAAGATATAGCAGCAATTAAAGAGCATCTGGAAAAAATATTTCAGGGCGGTCCAAAGCAAACAACTCTGATCCAGGAAAAATATTCCCGTCGTAATCAAGTTCAGCAATTTGGCAACAGGTTAAACGAGATAATCTGATATGAAGAAGAAGATTGTTCATCTTCAGGTATTACCAATACTTTCTGGTGTTCAGAAAATAACACTTAACATTTTCCGGAATCTTGATCCTGATCTGTATGAAATGTTCCTGATCTGTGCTCAATCCGAAGACAGTGATAATCCTTCCTTAATTTCTGAAGCTGAGAAACTGGGAGTAAAGGTTATTGTTTTAAAAGATCTGAAAAGAGAAATTGGTTTGCATGATCTGAAAGTTTTTTTTCAGCTTCTGAAAATTTTCCGGAAATATGATTTTGATATCATTCATACCCACTCTTCCAAAACGGGTTTTCTGGGAAGAATAGTGGGGAAACTGAGCGGTTGTAAGGCGGTGATCCATACTGTTCACGGAATTGCCTTTCACGACCGGGAGAATTTTCTTAACAGAAATTTTTACCTTATTCTGGAAATATTTGCTGGATTTTTCAACGATGAAGTGATTCTGGTAAATAAATATTATCAATCAAAATTCTGGTTCATTCCCAGGAAAAAGATCCAGACCATTTATAACGGGATAGATCTGGAAGTACTGAAAAGAAAAAGAAACAGAAATGATGACCTTATAAAGCTGATTTTTGTAGGCAGGCTGGACAGGCCTAAGGCTCTGCCCGATCTGATCAGAGCTTTTGAGATCTGTGTTAAGGAAAGAAATAACATTGCCGCCTATATAGTCGGCGATGGCGAATATTATGATTATTTAAAAGAATATATTGCCAGACAGGAGCTGGGGGGAAAAGTTAAATTACTGGGTTGGCGTTTTGATGTTGCAGACCTGCTGGCAGATTGTGATATATTTGTGGGCAGCTCAATTTACGAAGCTTTTGGTCTGGTCTATTGTGAGGCAGGTTATACGGGATTACCGGTTGTTGCTACCAGAGTTGAAGGGATTCCGGAAGTAATTTTGCATAATGAGACAGGTCTGCTGGTTGAGCCGGGAAATCCGGAAGCACTGGCAAAAGCAGTATTGCAGATTGCAGATAACGGAGAGCTGGCAGAAGCCATGGGTAAGGCAGCTCGCCGTAGAGTTGAAGAGAATTTCAGTTTAACTGAGTTTATCAGGCAGTATAAAGAGATCTATGAATTATATTGAAATGATTTTGTTAACAGTTTTTTCTTTTGGACTAACCTATTTGCTGGTTCCGCTGAATATAAAACTGGCCTTGCAGCTGAAGTTGGTGGATGAACCCAATGAAAGAGGTATACATAAAACAGCAGTTCCTGTGGGTGGGGGTCTGGCTTTTGCAGCAGTTTCCATAGTTTTCCAGTTCCTGATCTCCCTTTACTTCACAGATTATACGACCAGAATTTTCGGATTGATAATAGCAGGCACATTGATTGTAATTCTGGGGATATTGGATGATGAAAGAAAATTTACGGCTAATTACAAATTGATCTTTCAGATCCTGATCGTGGCTTTCATTTATTTCACCGGTTTTAAAATTGATATTCTTACCAATCCTTTTGGTAAAACGATTTTTTTAGGATATTTCTCTTTCCCCATCACGGTGATCTGGTTTCTGCTTATCATCAATGCCTTCAATTTAATTGATGGGATCGACGGGTTGGCGACCGGTATTGCCATTATAGCATCAATTGTTCTATTTGCAGTAGGCATAAAACATAATAATCTACTCGTTGCTGCTTTATCTTTAGTTTTAATAGGAAGCTGTTCAGCCTTTCTGAAATTCAATTTTTATCCTGCCAGAATTTTTATGGGAGATACGGGCAGTATGTTTCTGGGGTTGAACCTGGCTGCTATTTCCGTTATAGGCAGCGGAGAATTCAAAGGGATAACTACTATGACTTTGATCATTCCCATCATAGTACTGGTGATTCCGATATCAGATACTTTGCTTACTGTGTTCAGAAGAATTAGAAATAAAAAACACATTTTCCAGGCAGACAAGGAACATCTGCATCACAGGATGATGGATCATGGATTTTCCCAGAAAACAATTGCCCTGACTGGTTATTTTGTCACATTTCTTTTCGGATTGATCGCTTTTGGTTTTTCTTTTGCCTCCAGCAAAATTCTACTGATAATATTATTGATCCTTTTAATTACCATATTTATTGCATTGTATTTTCTGATAAAAAAGGAGTTCTGGAAATGAAACGTTTTTATCTGCTTGTAGCTTTGATAAGTTTAATTGTACTTCCTCTTAAGAGTGTTCAGAATTGGAATATTTATACTAATATCACCCACATATATGATGCGGTGGAAATTGATGATAAACTCTATCTGGCTACCTGGGGCGGTCTGGTGGAATTTGATATTTCCAATAAAATATTTACCCGAACCAGAACTAATATAGATGGTCTTTCTGATATCGATATTAGAGCTGTAGATTATCTGGAAGGTTATGGGCAATTACTGTCAGGAACTTATAATAATGGAATAGACAGACTGCAGGGAGACGATTTTCTGATTCCTTTAACCGAAACGATAGGTCTGGCTTCTAATACGGTGAATGAGATCGTTCATAATGACTCACTGATTTTTGTTGCTACCAAATTCGGATTGAGTGTATTCAAGCTGGAGGAAGACTTTCCTTTTCCCTTATTGATAGATAATTTCGATATTTATAAAGGTTTATCTGCCAATGACATTACATCTCTGCAATTATCGGAAACCGGATATCTTTTCTGCGGCAGTGAAGCTGGAATTGACTATGCTCACATTGAGCAACTGGAATCCGTTAATGCCTGGAATGCCATTAATACAGAAAATTCTCCGCTGCCTGATAATAGTATTAATTCTTTATCGATAAATTCTGATCAGCTGGCAATAGGCTGCCGGCAGGGAATAGCCAGAGTACAGGTTCCGCAATTTACAGATTGGATTATCTACGAGGAAGCTGTTCAGGATACCTTTGCAAGTATTTATCCTGTTTTTCTGGATTCCGGCAATAATATCTGGTTCAGTTACGGGTATTGGGAAGAGGTGAATCTTAACATCATGGAAAATGGGAATATCGCACTGGGTAAACTTAATGCACAGGGTGAGTTACAACAATGGACTGCAGCCCAACTGGGATTTCCAACCGAAAAAATAATGAAGTTGCTGGAAAGGGAAAATGGTCAGATTATAATTTTAACCTGGGGGAATTCGCTGATTTTTTCAGTGAATGAGAGATGGGTTAATTATGAAGCTAACTCTGCTTCAGCTTCACTTGTACGGGAGATCAAGATAGATCAGGATCAGAAGCTCTGGACCTGCAGCGGTTATATTCCACCTGAATCGAATCCACCCCTGCCACGGGGTACAGCAGGTGTCTCTTGCCTGGATGATGGCTATTGGTATAATTATAGCGCAGATAACACTCCTTTACTGAGTGATAATATTTTCAGTATTGAAATAGACAACTTGAACAACAAATGGTTTGGTGCCTGGTATATACAATCTTCAAATCCTTATGGCTGGCAGGACGGAATTTCCATTCTCAACGAATCTGATAATTCCTGGAGTTTTATCACCAGTTCCGACGGTATCAGGAATAACGCAATTGCGGATCTGTTTCTGGACGATGCCAACAGGATGTGGGTTTGTTCACTGGGCGGCTCAAATGGAGGAATAAGTGTAATTGACCTGGAGGATTATTCGATCATTACAACTTTTGATCTTTATGAATCCGATTCCAGGGACCCTTTGGTAGCTCACATTGGGCAACAGAAGAAATATTTTGGGGGAAGATTTTCCGGTTTGAGGATCTGGAACGACGATTCAATTCCGGAGGATGATGGATTTTACTGGTCTATGCCGCCATTCAGTGATCTGCAGAGTGGTAAGGTCAACGATATTATAACTATTGAAGTAAACGGCAGGGAGGAATTGTGGGTCGCTTCGGATAACGGTCTATTCAATCTTGCCTGGAGTACTTATTTTAATGACCAGGGTTCTTTTATCTGGTACAAGTACGGCACAGTGATAAAGCGCAAAGCCTGGTACAATAACATCTGGTACGGAGCTGATGAGCCCTCGCCCGAATTCTGGTATATTGAAGGTCAGGAAAGAATATATGCTTCAGTACCAACTTTTCCAACCGCTCTTTTGGCCGATCCTTTTAACCAGATCTGGATTGGAAGCGATAACAGCGGAATATCAGTTTACGATCTTCAGAGAGACACTTTCACCAATTACAACATGTCCAATTCACCACTAATATCTAATCGGATTACCGATTTTGCTTACGACGAATTCAGCGGAATCCTCTATATTGGAACTGACCGGGGACTTCATTCGGTAGAAATAGGAATTCCGGGTTATGCCAATAAAGTTACAGATCTCAGCAAAGCTCTGGTTTATCCTAATCCCTTCTATCCGGAAAGGGGGAAAATACTGAGAATAGAGAACAAAGGCGAGATAGCCATGCCCCGGGGAAAAACCGAATGCAGGATCTACGATCTGTCCGGAGATCTGGTAAATATTTTGAATAAAGACGTGTATGAGCAGTTCAGCTGGGATGGTAATAATAAAAGCGGTAAAAAATGTTCCAGCGGTGTATATTTTTATGTGATCTCCACTCCGAATGGTCAGACCTTGAAGGGTAAGATAATTTTGGTGAGGTAGCTGCTTTATGAAGCCTGCTCAAAAGATTTTTTTTGTTTCTGCTTATGATGCAACTTTCATCAGGCAGGATATCAAGATATTATCCACTCATTTTCAATTTAAAAAAGCATTATTTCCTCAGGCGCGGAAAGATCCTCTGTATTTGATCTATACTTTTTTTGTCATTCTTCGGGGTGTGCTGGCAACAGATATAACGTATGCTGCTTTTGCTGATCTCAGAGCTTATATTGCTGTTTTCTGGTGCAGGTTGTTAAGAAAAAAGTCGGTGATACTGGTTGGCGGATATGAATCTGCTGCCCTACCGGAAATAAATTACGGAGGGCTTCTGAAGCGGGGTCAAGCCAGGAGATTTAAGTATGTTCTAAAACATGCTGATGAGGTGATAACTTATTCGGAATTCAGTAAAACCGAGGTAGTTTCCTTCTTCCCACCGCGAAAAATATCTGTTATTCCTCTGGGTATAGAAGTGACTGATCTTCCTCCTAAAACTAAGAAAAATTATATTGTAACCATAGGTGATGCAACGGATTCCAAATGGAAGCTGAAGGGACTTGAGATTTTTGCTCTGGCTTCCATATCTCAGCCCGGAATGAAATTCATCATCATTGGTAATTACAGTGAAGAGATAAAAAAGCTTTTACTGACCGTTAATTCCTCTATTGAATTTACCGGCTATATTCCTGTAAAGGAGGTGGAAGATATTCTTTCCAAAACTAAAATTTACTGTCAGCTTTCGCTAAGGGAATCTTTTGGTTTGTCTGTGCTGGAAGCCATGAAACATGGAGCCATACCAGTTGTGACCCAGAAGGGATCTCTGCCTGAAGTTGTGGATGACGTTGGTTTTTTTACTGAATACGACAATATAGAATCAACGGTAAATGCTATTGAGAAAGCTCTTATAAAGGGAGCCCCAGCAAAAGTCAGAAAACGTGCTATTGAGCATTTTGATATTAAATTCCGGGAACAGAAATTGGTCAAATTGATCGAGAGCTTATGAAATTAGCAATTGGTTTATTCGGTTATAATCCCGGTTGGGAGATCTTACTGCAGCAGGAAGGTGTAATATATGACATAATTGAAGATTCTGATACAGATCTTGAGATAAACGATCATGCCTGTCTGATAATTCATAATTCTTCTGCAATAAAGGATTTCGCTAAAGTATCCGATTATATTGAAAATGGCGGAATAGCTCTTTTCGAATCGGCAAAATATGCTGAAATTTTTGACAGAAAACTGAAACAGAAGAAAATAAAATACATTTTTCCCGCTGAAAACTCCCTGTTCTCTTTCCTGGGTTTAATAGATTTTTATACTGATTTCAAGATTGTGAAAGACGAACCTGAAAACTATCTGGATAAGAATCTGAAAATTATTAAAAAAGCAGTTGGAAAAGGATTTATCTCGATAATCCCTTTTGAAGTGAATTCTTTGAGCGCCAATTTTCGCTCCCGGCGCAAGAGATTCCCGGCAGATCGCAATGAACTTCCTTCCGAGATAGTGAGTGAAGTTTCCCGAGGTAAGATCCGCAGGCTGATCCAGGTCTTATTGACAGACCTTTTTGCTGTTCGTGAGCTTCCTTTAATTCAGAAATGGTACTACAATTCCGCACGGGAAAGCTACTTTATTTTCAGGATTGATACAGATTACTGTGAAAGTAATGATGCTTTAGAACTTTATGGAATCTGCAGGGAATACAGCATCAATGGAACCTGGTTTATTGATACTGCTTCCGAGAGCAGGATAAAAGAAAGCTATGCCAGAATGGAAGATCAGGAAATTGCCTTTCATTGTGACCGACACAGAATTTTCCAGGACCGAAATACAAATCTGCATTACATTTCCCGGGGATTGGATAAACTGGAAAAACTGAATATAAGTGTAAGCGGGTATGCTGCACCTTTTGGCGAATGGAATCAGAGTCTGGCTGATGTTCTGGAAGAGAAAGATTTCTCTTACTCATCGGAGTTTGCTCTGGCTTACGATGATCTGCCCTTTTATCCTTATTTCAACAGCAAAAAGACCACTGTACTGCAGATCCCGATCCACCCGATAAGCCTGGGAAGGTTGAGAAGATCACATTTCACTGAAACTGAAATGGTTAATTATTTTCTAAATTTGCTGGCTGGAAAATGTGCAGATCTTCAACCGGTAATCATTTACCATCATCCGGCTCATAAACATTTTGAAGTAATAGCAGAAATATTTAAACAGGTGAGGGAATTGCAGTTACCTGTTATGAATTTTGAACAATTCGCCAACTGGTGGAAATACAGAAATAATTTGAAAATAACAGGAAGTATGACCGGGAAAAAAATAGTTCTGAAATCAGATAATGAATATGATTTCTATCTTAAAATCAACTACAGAAACAAGTATTGTATAATACCGTTCCAGAATAAACTGGACCTGGAATCTCTAACCTGGATCGAAGAAAAGAGAATTGCTGTAAGTGGGCAGAATAGAAAGTTAAGGAAACTGCACTGGCGTGACTTTTTATATAATTATGAATCTTATAAAGGAAAGAAAAGAAGATGAGAATTTTTTTTGGAAGCTATCCTTCCCTCTCCCTGAACCGTGGTGGACCGACCTATAAAATCCAGTGTTTGAAAAAAGCACTGGAAGATATTGGTGTGGAAGTAATTTTATTCGATCCCTGGGATCTGAACGTGAAAATAGAAAAAGATGATGTCTTCCATATCTTCAATGCCAGCCTCAGCACCTACCCTTTAACAGTAAACCTCAGTACTTATGGAGTAAAATATGTGGTGAATCCCATATTTTTCAGTAATCATAAAGCTGCAACAATAAGAGCCTACATGAATCTGGAAAAACCCTTCCGTCACGTTTTTAAACGGACATACTCCGATTATACTTTTACCAGAGATATCTGTAACGGAGCTGCCAGAGTATTGCCCAACACCAAAGCAGAGGGTGATCTCCTGATTTCCGGACTGGGAATTAAACAGGAATCGGTACAAGTAATTTATAATGGAGTCGAAAAACGTTTTTCTAACAGTGATCCTGCTTTATTTCAAAAGAAGTATAATCTCAGAGATTTCGTACTCAACGTGGGTCATCTTGGACCTGTAAGAAAGAACGGGTTAAAGATGATAAAAGCTCTTAAGCAACTTGATTGTCAGGTTGTAATAATCGGCGATGTTCTCAAAACCCCGGAAGGATATGAGTGTTTACAGGAGATTGAGTCTGCCCGGAATATTTTGTTTCTTAACTGGATAAAGCATGAGGACAAGTTACTGGAATCAGCTTACGCTGCCTGTCATACTTTTGTTCTTCCCACCCGATATGAAACACCTGGGAGAGCTGCTCTTGAAGCAGGTTTGGCAGGAGCAAATGTCGTAATAACACCCTTTGGAGGCACAAAAGAGTATTTTGAGAATATGGCGGAATATTGTGATCCTCATTCGATCTCCGACATCAGGAAAAAGATTGAGCTGGCTTTGAACAAAAAGCCTACGGAGGATCTGAAAAATCATATTCTTAACAAATTCATCTGGGAAAAAATTGCCGGACCTACTGTAAAAGTGTATGAAGAAATATAATATGAACGGATATATCAGAAAAACTGTTGAATATGCGGCTGGTAACATTTTTGATAAGATATTACTCCTGCTTTTACTGCCTCTGTTTACCAGGTTCATGGTACCGGAAGAATATGCAGTTTATGCCAATGTTACGATTTTCATTTCATTTCTGAGCCTTATTTATCTGCTGGGTCTGCAGCAGGCACTTTTCTCTCATTTTTATCAATATGATGATAAAAGATATCAGTTTACTGTGATATCTTCCATTCTGATCACAATTATCATCTTCGGGATATTATTTTCTTTCTTAATCTACTATTTCAGAAGGGAATTAGCGCAATTGATTACCAGAGATATAACTAATCAGGATATCTTTATTTATGTAAGTTTTATCTTATTCTGTGATGTTCTATATGCTATAGTATTGCGTATCATCAACACAATGGAAAGATCCTTCAACTATGCCCTGCTCTCTGTAGTCAGAAATCTGACGCTGCTTATTCTTATTTTCATAGCCTCCCTGGCAGGAAAGTTTTCTCTAAAAACCGTTTTCATTTATATGAGTGTTTCATCTCTGCTATCGGTAATAATTGCTCTGATCAATGTGTTAAAGATCATGGCTGGATTAAGGCAGTATTCCAGATCGATGCCGGCTCTATTTTCCTTTCCCATAATGATTGATCTGCTGAATTTCGGATTACCTATGATACCGGGGACCATAGCTCTGCTGGTCTTGAGAGTTTCGGACAGATATATGCTTACTTATCTATCTGCAAATGGCCTTTATGATGTTGGTATATATGCGATTGGTTATCGAATTGGCATGATCTTAACTTTTTTGAACAGCATCATCAGTCTGGTCTATTTTCCTTACGCTATGAAGATAGCAAAAGATCCTCGCTCGGCATCGTCTTATCGTAGAATGTTCAGGGCTTATGCTGTCTGGGGTGGTTTAGTTGGTTTTCTGGTGATTCTATTTGCCTGGGAGCTCTCATTGCTGCTGCTGGACACAGCTTATTATGAAGCTGTAAAAATTGTGGTTTTTGGGGTTATTTCCAGTTTTCTGTTTGGCTTGTTCAATATTATAAATATTTCATTCTACATCAGAAAAAAAGCAGGGAATATAGCTCTGGCAGTAGGATTGGGAGCTGTTATAAATATAATTTTGAATTTTTTACTGATACCCCGTATTGGAATATACGGTGCCGGGATTGCTTCAGTTATCTCTTACCTGTTCATATTTCTGTTCAATTACAATATGGCAGAAAACCTTTATCCTTTGAATTTTGAGCTGAAGCCGGTATTTTTAGCTCTGTCCGGAATGATTTTAATTTCGCTGGTGAATTTCTTCTTTTTTATAATTCCGGAATTCACCATACTAAAGATCGCTTTATTGATAGCTGCTGCTGGTTATTTATACTTCAAATATCTGCATAAACATGTATTGAATCAGGATATATCAGATTACATAGCGGAGAAATTCAGAATATGACAAAATATTTTTTAAAAGACAAGGTCACAAAAATTGATTATAGTAATGATCTAAGTTTTCTGCAACAGGACCTGGATCACGCGGTTTATGTTATCGATAAAGTTGTTTATGCAAATTATAATCAGTATTTCCAAAATTACATTTCACCGGAGCAGATCTACCTGTTAACTGCTGTAGAAAGTGAAAAAAATCTGAGCGCAGCAGAGGGTATTTATAA
>LKUH01000366.1 GCA_001412425.1 Candidatus Cloacimonas sp. SDB | reverse complement strand
ATTTGCTCTTTCATCATGGAAAAAATGGCCAAGGCGACGCCTTCTACTGTTTTTAGCATCACATTTCCAACAAATCCATCGCAAACGATCACATCAGCCACACCTTTCAACAGGTCTTTTCCTTCTATATTTCC
Organism: Candidatus Cloacimonas sp. SDB; assembly: GCA_001412425.1. Classification (GTDB taxonomy): domain Bacteria; phylum Cloacimonadota; class Cloacimonadia; order Cloacimonadales; family TCS61; genus SDB. Next base: position 6,173 of record LKUH01000366.1, on the reverse strand, counting down.
AATAAAATTAATATTACTATCAGCTTCCAATTTTGCATAGACTTTTTTCACAAGGTAATTACCCTTAACACTTTCTTCACCAATATTCAGCAATGCAACTTCAGGATTTTGAACATCATGAAAAAATCTCGAATACAAGGTGCCTAATTCCGCGAACTGAACCAGATTTTCCGGAGAACAATCAACGTTGGCTCCCACATCCAGAATAATTTCAGGCTTTTGCAAAGTAGGAAGTGTTATGGCAATTGCTGGTCTAAGAACATTTTTTATGCGTCCATAGGTGAGAAGTGATACCGTCATTACAGCACCAGTATTACCTGCACTTACCAGACAGTCAGCCTTGCCTTCCTTAACCAGTTCAGCAGCTCTTACCAGTGAAGAATCTTTTTTCTTTTTTATAGCAGCAGCAGGAGAATCTGTCATTGAGATAATTTCTGAAGCAGGCAGAATCTCAATTCTGGCAGGGTCATAATAAAACTTTTCCAGTTGCTTTCGTAAAATATTTTCCTTTCCTGCCAAAATAATTTTACTGCAGAATTCTTCCTTAATTGCAAGAATTGCACCCTCAACCTCAGGTGAAGGTGCATTATCACTGCCAAAAGCATCGACAACTATTCGCATTTATTCTTTAATTTCTAATACTTTCTTACCATTATAATGGCCACAATTAGAACAGACATTATGCGGTCGGCAAGTTTCACCACAATTAGAACAGGTTGTAGTAGTAGGAATTTCTGCTTTATAGTGTGTTCTTCGCTTATCTCTTCTGGATTTCGAAACTTTCCTTTTCGGTACTGCCATTTTATACTCCTTATTCTCTACCTAACTCTTTTATTTACGATAATATAGCAACATTCATTCATCATCAGGAAGTCTACATTATTTTCAAGGGTTTATGTGTCAAGAACTTTGGGGCGGCTTAAAAAGCACTAAATTATCGAGTAATATCCAGAATCAATTTTTCTCTTTTAACACTAGTACCTGAAAGCAGGTAAGCATTGTTAATTTTTCTGGCCGCCTCTTCACCCGATCCAGTGTTTTGGCAATAGACTTTTCCCAATTCTTGTCCTTTTTCTAATTTATCGCCGATTTTGAAGGGAAGATAAGCTCCGGCAGCATAATTCAGTTTGGAATCCAACTGCTTACGTCCGGCACCCAGTCCAACCAGGGCATAGCCAATTTTCTGCGAGTCAATTGATTTTATCCAGCCTGTTTTTGGAGAGATGATCGGGATTTCGTATTTTGAAGCAGGGAGTCTGGTAGTGTCGTCACAGATGGAGGCATCTCCTCCCTGAGCAGTGATGAATTTCCGGAAGCATTCCAAAGCGTCACCATTGTCAATTACCCGGTCTATCATCGTTTCTGCAGTTTTTTGCTTATCAGTGATTTTGGAAAGTAACAGCATTTCAACAGCTAACATTTTAGTGATTTCATAAATATCATTCGCCCTAATTCCTTTTAGAAATTCCACACATTCCTTTATTTCCAGGGCATTACCAACATATTTTCCCAGAGGTGAATTCATATTTGTATATACTATTGATACTTTCTGACCGAAATGATTACCTGTAACAGCTAATAGTTTTCCCAGTTTTTTTGCTTGTTGCATATCTTTAATAAAGGCACCTTTACCAATTTTTAGGTCAATCACAAGGTTATGTGCCCCTTCGGCAATTTTCTTACTCATAATACTGGCTGTTATCAAAGGTAAGCTTTCTACTGTGCTGGTTACATCGCGCAGGGCGTAGATTTTTTTATCTACAGGAACAAGTTTTTCTGATTGGCTGATAATGGCAAATTTGTTTTTTTTTACCATTTTAACAAAATCCTGTCTGGAGAAATCCGTTTTAAAACCCGGGATCGACTCAAGCTTATCTAATGTACCCCCTGTATGCCCCAGGCCTCTGCCGGAAATCATGGGAATATAGGCACCACAGGCAGAGACTATAGGAGCCAGTACAATGGATATTTTATCTCCCACGCCGCCAGTTGAATGTTTATCTACAGTATGCATTTCAGCAGGGAATTCAATAGTTTCACCCGAATTTATGTAGATCTCGGTTAAATCGCTAATTTCTTCCACCGCCATATTCTGAAAGAAAATTGCCATTAAGAGGGCGGAAAGTTGATAATCAGGAATTTTACCTGCTACATAACCTTCAAACATAAATTTTAACTCAGCTTTTGATAATTTTTCGCCATTTCGTTTTTTAAAAATTATTTCTACAGGACTTAAATTCATAATATCCTCTTTATTTTTTTACCACCATCTCTGTTGATCATTTTCATAAGTAAAGATCCTTTCTTCCTGACGGGATTCTTTTTCAATCAGCCAGTATAATCTATTCTTGGGGACTTCCTCAAAAGATAAAGGTTCTTCTGTTACTTCATCCTCGCCGATAATAATCCATTTATCATTCCAGTAATAATATTCGTAAACAGCATTCTTTTTCAGGAAGGAAATCTTGTTTGTATCGGTTGCATTTTGCACCAATTTTTTGGTTACGGAAATTAATTTATGAGATTCTTTAAGGTCACTGCCATTCAAATTCCTGATCTGTAAATTTTCAGTAAGAATAAAGGGCGGTCCCAGCGGTATGATCTCACCATTACGGTAAAAAGCAGGCAAATAGCAGATATCAACACCCATAGCTTGAAACAGAATTTTATTATCTTTAATTTCGCCTGATTGAATAGCTTTCCATTCACCGCTGTTAAAAACACATAAATAGGCAAAATTACTGCTATCAGGATCTGTATTTTCCAGATTATATACGACATCATGTATTGTTGTATAATCGGCTGTGACATCTAAAAAATTTCTGATTGATAACCAGGGAGGTATATTTTCTTTCTCAGCGATAAGATCCGCTAAATTATCCGGATTAACAGAAAAGGTCTTACGATAAGCTTTAGCCATTTTGTTGTTGAGTTTGTAATCTCCAGGATTTGCTTCGCAACCCATAAACGGTACGGAATTACCATCCGGAAGGATAACAACATTCCAGGCATGATTATTTCCCGAATCAGCCCAGTAAGGAGTATAATCACTGGTCACCGCAATACCATTAGCCCTGAAAGCATATGTAGTGAAATTGGTCATATCTTCACAGCGTCCCAAACGGTTATGAATCATTTCATCCAGACCTTGATCTGTAGGGTGAAGATAAAATCTGGGATCAAAACCAAACAGTTGTTTCAGAGAATCATTAATTATTATGGAAGCTTCCAGAGGATCATTAACATTGGTCATACTGGAAGAAATATTAGGGAATAACTCCATAAAATATGGTCTCCAGGATTCAAGGGGCTCGTTGCTGCCCCTGTATGGAAGAATGTATTCAAGCAGAGTTTGAAAAGTATAATTTTTTGACCAGGGAAATTGCTCCCAGGTTGTAAAGGTCAATTCAATATTTTCGACCAGAAGTTCTGCTGTAATATTTTCCAGATCGTTATAGCTGTTCTTTCTGCCCCAATTGAGATCACCATAACAATCAGAAAGAGAATCAATTCCCGATCGTGCTTGAGCATAATCTTCATAGTCTAAAATACTGAAATCTATTTCAACCTTATTAGAATCATACAGAGCTATTTCACTGTAGGAATGCTCATTCATGTTTTCCAATAAGAATAAAAGAGCTTCCATTTGCAGAGAATCTCCTTTATTATAAAAATAATTATAAGCTTTTCTGATCTCTCCTTTATTTTTTTCACTGTTTCTAAGGATGTGGTCTATAGGTAAATCTGATCTGATAAAGCTACAGTTGGGAAAAACGGACAGGAAAGTCAGTAAAATAATAAATTTTATCGTGGTTTTAATGATATACATCGCACAAATCCTTCAATTTGTTGTTTTGCCTGCCACTGCCAGAAAGTTAACCCATCCACACAGGCAATGTGTTTCTGGCGGCAGTTATTTATTAAGGGAGTGTTCTTGGTTCGATAGGGTAAATCAATTACTTTTTCAGGAAGATTTATCTGATAGATATCGAGGGGATTTTCACCTTTCATGCCTAATGGTGTGCAGTTTACGAAGACGTCAAATTCATAAGACTGTAGATCGTGGGAAGGGATGAATGAGCAGTTGTATTTATGTTCTAATTCAAGAGCTGTTGTTTGATTCCTTCCGGAAATATTAACATTCTTAAAAGCTTTGAAAGCAAATAAGGCAGTTTCAGCAGTTGCTCCGGATCCCAGCATAAGGATTTTATCAGACTGAGAAATCTGCAGAGTGAAGATCGATTTTTTAAAAGCGGTGAGATCTGTATTTAAAACTTGCTTTCTATCTGCCAGATAGAGGTTCCCAACAGCATTATTACAATTGGTGAATTTGCAGATCTCCTTCTTGAAAGGCATGGTAATTGATAATCCGGCGATTGAAGTTTTATTGAACTGAATCCAATTCCAGAAATCTGAAAAATTACCTACCGGAAAGGGCAGATATACTGCATCTAAATCTTTATCCTGATACAACTTATTATAAAAACTAATCCCAAGTGAGTTAGCGACTTGATTTTTTCCGACTAAACCTGTGATCTTTGTTTTTTGGGTTATTTTTTGCAGGCGGTAAAGAAATATTTCATCTACCGAAAGCTGATCTGTCATAACTTTATGATCGTTTAAACCGGCGAATGTTCCAATAGCTCCCAGATGTTTATGCAATATCCTGATTTGTCGGCTTAATGTTCCTAATCCAGCTAATATAACAGGTTTCTGAGAAGCTGAAATCAAGTTTCTAAGCTGAATAAGGTTGCTGTAACTATTAATCGGAACAGCTATTTTAAGGTATTTTGCTGAAATACTATTCGCCTTCTGAATAATTTTTTCAAGTTTGTCTAAATCACATTCATTACCCAGGTCGTGATATGAAAGTAGCAGATTTTCAGAGGGCAGAACATTTTTTTCATATGATTCTAATTCTAGATCTATCAAACTATTGTAGCTCTTTGCAAGATCTTTTAAATATTCTATCTTATCCTTAAAATTTAAATTTCCGACACCGCCTTCTGAACTGTCTCTATAGGTAAATATGGTTTTCGGAGTAATAATATCGGTTGGTATATTTTTCAACTGGGAAGAATAATCCAGTCGGAATTCGATCCAGGGAAAACTGTGTTGATATTTTTTGAATTGGGAGAGAGCAAAAGTTTCATTAAAGTACGGTATTGTAAGAATTATCATTGTATTTCTTTTGAATCGGAGATCAGGAGTTTCCAGATCTGTTGAACAGAGCTGCGTTTCAATCCCAGTTGGTCAGCTTTTTTATTCAAATTTTCCAGAAGTTCCTGCTCACGGTTAAGATCATTTACCGGCAGTTGGTTAGATTTTTTAAAAGCGCCAATCAATTCCGATATTTTCAATCTTCTTTTCAGGGCAATCAGAATATCTTCATCGATTTTATCAAGGGCTTCACGATAGTCATACAGATTTAACTCATCTCCTGAGACCAGCTTCTGATAACTTACGGCATCTGCTAATACAAGAGTGACCATTGCTTTGGCAATTGGTAAAATCCGGGGAATGATACAGGTATCAAAACGTCCTTCTAATTTTAATTCAACCTTTTCATTTTTACTATTGATGGTAGATTGTTTTAATTTTATTGAAGGAGTTGGTTTTACCACAAAGCGGAATTTTATCTCCTGTCCAGTGCTGATTCCTCCCAGGATTCCACCGGAATGATTGGTAATAAATCCGCTATTGGAAATTTGATCATTATTTTCACTTCCTTTTGCAGCTGCTGCTTTGAAACCATCTCCAAACTCTATACCTTTAACAGATCCAATTGAAATTACAGCTTTAGCGAGATTAGCATCCAATTTCTCGAAAACAGGGTCTCCCAGACCGGCTGGAATTTTCACAATTGAACATTCAACAATTCCTCCTACCGAATTCCCTTCTGTTTTAATTGCATCCAGATAGGCGATGAGATGCGGAAAAGTTATTTTATCGGGCCAGGAAAGCTCATTTGAAAAATTATGATCAATTTCAGAAACACAGATTTCGCCAATTTGAACAGGATAAACCTTGATCTCAATCGGTTTTATTAATTCTGAAACAACCGCTGAAGCTGCTACTCTGGAAATTGTTTCCCTGCCGGAAATGCGTCCGCCTCCTCTGTAATCGTAAATTTTGAATTTCTTGAAAAAACTGTAATCTCCATGTCCTGGTCT
>LKUH01000365.1 GCA_001412425.1 Candidatus Cloacimonas sp. SDB | reverse complement strand
AAAAACATTTTTTTAAACTAGTACCTCCTTTAAATGCCCATTCTGAAATTTTGTAATGATTATTGATTCCATACAACATCCAACCAAGAATATAATCTTTTTCTACAGTATCAGGATTCAGATCAAGCCCTTTAGCCATTTTCAGAATTTCATTTTTTTCTACCATATTCTTTTTTCCAATAACTGGATACTTTTAATTTCCACTTGGATAAATAAAATTTTGAAGAAACTGTTGGATCAAATTCTGAGTAACTCTTAGAAATATTTTTTAAAAGTTGTAAAATATTATCATCACTCTCAGTGAATTTTGTTTCATATAACAATCCTAATCTTTTAAAAACGGTATTATTTTTATTTTTAAGTGCATACTGAACAAGCAATTCAAAATCATAGTATTTTGAATTTATATATTCCAAAAAGAAATCTGCTATTATGGTCATACCTCCAACGATCTTTGGATCATCGAGTAAATCAATCACAGTTTTTGTTGGATCACTAATGTAAATTTTATTACTTCCAATCCAGATTGTTTTTAATCCAAATAATTTATATTTCGAAATTGTTTTAAGTTTAAACTTTATCCCACCGTGGTTTGGAGTTCTATTTTTTACTTTATTTGTTGTAAAATAAGTAACAGATTCAATTATTTGTTCGGTAAAATCCCAATATTTTATAGCACTAAAACCAGCAATATAACCTGGACTATAAATTTTATCAGCAATTAGAAATGGCTCTTCTACAACTATTTTACTTGTGGTTGAATCTAATGGTATTGGTACATATATACCTCTTTTGATTCTTTTTATCCATCCTCTATCACTCCACCGTGCAAGTAATCTGCCTGCTTCTTGTGATGAAACTTCTAAAATCCTTTTAACTAAAGCAACATCAACAATTCTAGGATTTTGTTCTAGAACCTTACTTAATTTAATCCTATACAATTTTCCTATACCTGATAAATCATTCATCATAATAAATATTATACAGTTATTGCCCAAAGCTGGCAAAAAAAGAATAAAATATATTATTTTTACAATATTATACTAGATATTAAAAATGATGAATTATCACAATAGGAAATCCATATTTTGATAATTAAGAATAAAGGAGAATGATGAAAGATATT
>LKUH01000364.1 GCA_001412425.1 Candidatus Cloacimonas sp. SDB | reverse complement strand
AAAAAAATCCAGTTGAAGGAATTAAATTCAGTAAACCAGATTCAGAAACTGATTGAACAGAATCCTGATAAACCGGTTAGAGATCTGTTATCGCAGTTTAGAATTCAAAAGGATATTTGCTGGAAGATACCTGATTCCTTTGATCTCATTTTTACCAGGAAGGGTGCTGAACAGTGCAGTTCTTCCCTTATAGCTGATTATAACGCATCTAAATTTATGAAATTCCATACGGTTGCAGATCTCTGCTGTGGAATAGGGATGGACCTGATGTCAATCGCTTCCAACAAAGACAGAGTTTTTGCTGTTGACAGTGACAGAAATACATTAATGGCAGCAGAATACAACTGCCAGAGAAGAAATCTTTCAAATGTGGAATTCTTGAATGAAAAGGCAGAAAATTTTAACAGAGAAGTGGAAGCTGTTTTTATTGATCCGGATAGAAGAAAAAATGGTAAAAGACAGATTAAGGCGGAAAATTATTCTCCTTCCTTCAGTTCAATTTTAGCTATGAGCAAGAGATTTCCCCATCTGGCAGCTAAGCTTTCTCCTCTGTTTGATTATGATGATCTGAAAATTGATCCGGGATATACTCTGGAATTCGTTTCGGAAAGAGGAACCCTAAAAGAACTACTTCTCTGTCTGGGTAAAACACATACTGAATCTGTAACCCGAAAAGCCGTGTTACTGCCTTCAGGATCAACCATTGATGACAGAGAAAAAGTTCATAGGGAATTTTCAACCATTAAAAAATATATCTATGAACCTGATCCGGCAATAATCAGAGCCGGACTGGTGGCTGAACTGGCTGAAAAAATTGATTACAAACTTATTGATGCCAGGTCGGCGATATTAACTTCCGATAAGATTACGACAGAAAATTTTGGCAGAATCTATCAGGTTGTTCAAATAATGCCCTACAATTTAAGGAGACTTACAGCCTTTATTCAGGAGAATGATATCGGTGAACTGGTTTTAAAAACAAGAGGATTTTCAGAAACTGTAGAGGAAATGCGGAAAAAGCTTAAATTAAAAGGTAAGAAAAGTGCAATAATTTTTATTATTAAATTACAAAATAAACACAAAATGCTCTTGCTTCGAAGCCTTAATACTCATACAGTTTAAAAAGTTCTTGCAATATTTAGCAATTCTTATTCTTTTGCTATGAATATTTTAAAGGATGGTTTTATGAAAGGTACTGTGAAGTGGTTTGACGACACCAAGGGTTATGGTTTTATTCTTACAGAAGATGGAAAAGAATACTTTGTGCATTGGAAGTCCATTGTTACTGTTTCTGATATGAACAGAAAATTCCTGGTCAATGAAGAGGAAGTTGAATTTGATCTAATGGAAACCAACAAAGGTGTCCAGGCAATAAATGTTGTCAGGTTGAACCCATAAAATTTCTCATTTTTACAAAGCGACGTTCAGCGTCGCTTTTTTTTTGAATAATGAATAAATTTTTACCGACAACCCGCAGAGAACTGGATGATAGAAACTGGAAACAGCTTGATATTATAATTGTAAGTGGTGATGCATATGTTGACCATCCCAGCTTTGGAGCTGCAATTTTAGGAAGATACCTGGAATCTATCGGCTATAAAGTGGGAATAATTCCGCAACCAGACTGGAAGAGTGATAAGGATTTTCTGGAACTTGGTGTGCCACGCCTCTTTTTTGGAGTAACTGCAGGGAATATGGATTCTCTGGTGAACCATTATACAGCGAGTAAGAAAATTCGTTCCAGCGATGCTTTCTCTCCGGACGGTGTGGTCGGATTAAGGCCCAATCGGGCTACAATAATCTATACTCAAAAACTTAAAACTCTTTTTAAGAATATTCCCATCATAATTGGCGGAATTGAAGCCAGCTTACGAAGGATTCCTCATTACGATTACTGGAGTAATAAAGTCCGGGATTCAATTTTACTCGATTCCAAGGCGGATATTCTGGTTTACGGTATGGCGGAAAGGCCGATCAAACAAATTTCGGAACGATTATCTTCAGGTGAAAATATTGCAGAAATAAGTGATATAGCGGGAACCGTAGTGAGAGAATCTGGCAGGGTTAATTATAATTACATTCAGCTTCCTGAATTTCACAGAAATTATAATGAAAATGAATATTTTCAGATGCACAAAGTTTTTTTGCAGCACAGGAACAGTAGTATTCTGCTGCAAAAATCGGGCAGTAGAATATTAAAGCATAATCCGCCCTCGGCTAAATTGAATGAAGAGGAAATTGACGCTGTTTATAATATTGATTTCCAAAAAAGACCGCATCCCAGATATGAAGGAAGCAGAATTGCTGCTTATGAGCAGATCAAAAATTCAATTACTTCTCATCGGGGTTGCTTTGGCGGTTGCAGTTTCTGTGCGATCTCTCTGCATCAAGGGAAGGGGGTCCAATCCAGAAGCGCTGGATCAATCATCGGTGAGATTGCTAAATTAGGCGGGAATGATAAGTTTCGGGGTACAGTTTCAGATATAGGCGGACCAACAGCTAATATGTATGGAATGTTCTGCAGACTGGGTATCGATCAGGAATGCCCGCGTGAATCCTGTGTTTATCCGGATATCTGTTCCAACCTTGAAACGAATCATAAATCTTTGCTCAATTTGTTGAAAAAAAGCAGGGAAATTTCGGGAGTAAAAAATGTTTTTGTAGCTTCCGGTCTCAGATTCGATCTAATCAAACATGAAGATGAATATCTGCAGGAAATGTGTGAACATCATATTGGAGGTTTGTTAAAACTTGCTCCTGAACATAAGAGTGATAAAGTTCTTAAGTTAATGAACAAACCATCTTTTAAAATATATGAAAATTTTGTGAAAAAATTTCGAGCGCTAAATCAAAGACTCGGAAAGAGGCAATTCATTGTCCCATATATAATTGTAGGGCATCCGGGTTCGGAATTAAAAGACACAATTGAACTGGCGGTTTACCTGAAAAAGAACAGGATAAAATTGGAACAGGTTCAGCAATTCACTCCCACACCAATGACGGTAAGCACGATGATGTATTTCACTAAAAAAGATCTGGCAGGCAACAGCATAAATGTTCCTGAAGGAAGGGAGCTGCGTTTACAGAAGGCTTTAGTGCAATGGTATAAACCGGAGAATAGAAAACTGATTATGGAAGCCTTAAAACAGGCTGATAGAACAGACTTAAGCGGTTTTTTCGCTTAAAATTCCTTATTCTTGATAACCCCTTTTTTCAGCAGGATTTCTTCCAATTCTTCGACTGTAACTTTAGGAACTCCTTTTTTATGATCTAAAACAAGCTCAAGGATTTCCTCAGGAAAATCCTTTTCATCAAATACTCGGACTTTAGCAGGTAAATGGGGAAATTCCAGAATTTTAATAGAATTTTGATTATAGACCTGAATGGTTGTGATCACCGTGTTTACTTGATGTTCAGGATCATAATAATGGAAAAAAATCAGATATTTGTCTTCGTCTTTCAGGCGGACATCATATTCAATAACTTTGGCAATCCTGAAAATGGGATACTTGTCCGGTATCTCACAATCTTTGAAATAGATGCTCATTTTATCAAGAGAATTAGATTCAAGGGCTTTGGTGAATTTATTGAAGAAGTTCAAAAGATTTTCATTCAGTTTTGCTCCGAAGATTTTTCTGGTTCCAATCATACCCTGCTGAATTCTGTGTTTAGCTCTGATTTCTGCTATCAAACGATAGATCTTTTTTTTAATTGTCTCATAACTGGCACGTTTGTGTTTAGCTAATTTTTTGATTTGAAAACTTTCTTTAGCGTAGAGTATCAACAAGTCTTTTTCAGGCTGAGAAAGATCTTTTTCATATTTCTGCAGCAATAAAGAGGGATCTGCTTCTGAATCTTCAGAAAGCACGTTAGCAGTTATTTTATTTTCAACTTTATCGAAATTAACCGTTTTTGTCGAAAAATCTTTTCTTGCTTTCAAGAAATCTATGGCAGCATTTTTGGTTGTTGTATAGATCCAGTTAGCTCTTTTATCAGAATCCACGGAATCTTTGTTCAAGTAATATTTCATGGCGACAATCTGAGCCAGATCCTGTCGGTCTTCATGACCGGAAACGTATTTTCCGCTGATTTTATAGGCATTTGACAGTATGTCTTCAAACAATTTCCTGCTTTTCATTTAGAATACCTGCTTATTATATTATAAATCAATCACTTAGGGCTGATTTCGTCCCCTAATAATTTTTTTATCGTTTATATAAATGAAAAGATCATTATAGGCATTTCTGATTAATATGATTAAAATCCCCGATCTTGAGTCAATGATTTATTCCTGATTACTGGAAAATTTGAAGAATAGGCAGGTGTATAAATCTCTATAACCCTTTTAACCGCTAGGGTTTAAGTGAGATTTCGTCCCCTCTGCGCCTATTCTTCAGTCTATATATATGAAGATTTATAACAGGAGGGGACAAATGAAAAAGGTAATTTTATTATTATTTCTGGTAGCGGCAGTAAGTATTCCATTAGTTTCAATTGAACCACCGGAAAATCCCGATGCACTACCGATTATTTCCTGGGAGATTGCCGGAACAGAATTTGAAATTGTTTATGAGGAAATGTCAGGTGATTTCACAATTGTTAAAATAGACGGTAAATTTTACCTCATTTATAATTAGGAATTCAAATGTGTAAAATATTAATTATTGAAGATGAACGAATTATCGCAGAAGATCTTAAATATATCATAACCAGTTTCGGGCATGAAGTTGTTGGTATAGCAAAATCCGGAGAGCAGGCAATAACACTGGTCGAGCAATTCAAGCCTGAAATTATCCTGATGGATATAATGCTGGAAGGGGATCTGAATGGGATTCAAACAGCTCAATACATCAGCGATAGATTTGATTTACAGGTAATTTACATTACAGCTTATGCCGATCGTGAAACGATGAATGAAGCGTTTGAAACTAATCCCTATGGTTTCCTGCAGAAACCGGTTCAGGAAAACCAGCTGTATGCAGCTATAGAAATTGCCGATAGACAAAATAAAAAGCTGTTTATCTGATGCTTAGCTATTTCGGGTCAGGTAATTTTTACAAGAGCGCATTTACACCGGAATGCTGTATCCTTTTTATTGACAATTAAGGCAATTAACAGTTATTGAAATTGTCGTAAAAAAAAATATCCGGATCAGCATATGTATAAGGAATTCGAGCATAATCTCAGGCATAATATCAAATGTGAATTTATGAAAGAAGCAGTTCTGGCAGAACATTGCTGGTACAGGATTGGTGGTCCGGCGGATTTTCTGGTTTTCCCGCGTGATATTCTGCAGCTCAAAAAATTATTAAAGACCTGCCGGGAATTGAGTGTGCCTTATTATGTTATTGGAAGTGGCGCAAATTTACTCATTCATGATTCAGGATTCAGGGGTGTAATAATAAAACTTACGGGTTCTTTTGAAGAAATTGCGTTGGAAGCCAATATAGTTTCAGCAGGTGCTGGTACGGAGCTGCAGGAGCTTATCCGTTTCTGTGAGAAAAGAGAGCTGGCGGGAATGGCGTATTTAGCAGGTATTCCGGGTACTTTAGGTGGTGCTCTTACCATGAATGCCGGAACTGATAAAGGCGTAATTGGAGATATTGTAAAAGAAGTTAGTGTAATCACAAGTGCTGGTAAAGTTGAAAATTATGAATCGAATCAGATCAATTTTAGTTACCGCTCTGTACCTCAACTGCAGGGAAAGCTGATCTGTTTCTGCCAACTGGCATTAACTTCCGGCAATAAGCAGGAAATCAGGGAGATCAGGCTAAAACAACTTCAGATCAGAAAAGAAAAACAGCCTTTGAATTATCCTTCCTGCGGCAGTGTTTTCAAGAGACCACCAGGTAATTTTGCCGGAAAGTTGATTGAAGAAGCCGGGCTTAAAGGCTTACGTTACGGGGATGCGCAAATCTCTGAGAAGCATGCCGGTTTTATAGTAAATCTGGGATCTGCCAAAGCTGCAGAAGTTAAATATTTAATGGATAAAGTTCAGGAGGTTGTATTCAGCAGGTTTGGAATACAGCTGGAACCGGAAGTAAAATTATTAGGTTTTCAGGAAAGTTAAAATGAATAAGAATATTAAACCAGTTGCTAAATTTGTCTTTGCCTTTTTCCTTTTCTCCGTTATGTACAAACTGTTTATAAAAGGGATAAAGAAAATTAATGTAAATTTAGCTGAAAAAGAATGAAACCTGAACAGCCCCACGCTCTGGTGGGGCTGTAGTGGTTATTGTTTAAGGATTATTGCTGTTCAATAGCAGCCTGTGCTGCTGCTAAACGAGCTATTGGCACTCTGTAAGGTGAACAGCTGACATAGTTCATGCCAACTTTATTGCAGAATTTAACTGACTCAGGTTCACCGCCATGTTCTCCGCAGATACCAACTTTCAGATCAGGTCTGGTAGCACGTCCCTTTTTTGTTCCCATTTCGACGAGCTGGCCAACTCCGGTTTGATCCAGAACCTGGAAAGGATCATGTTTCAGGATCGCTTTTTTCAAATAAATGGGCAGGAATTTGCCTACATCGTCGCGACTGTAACCGTAGGTCATCTGAGTAAGGTCGTTAGTTCCAAAGCTGAAGAATTCAGCATATTTGGAAATTTCATCAGCGGTTAAGGCTGCTCTGGGGATCTCGATCATGGTTCCCACTAGATAGTCAATTTTATCATTTTTTTCTTCAAACACATTTTCAGCAACAGCTCTCACTAATTTTTCCTGCATTACGAATTCCTCAAATGTTCCTATCAAGGGGATCATGATTTCGGGTATAGCTGTAATTCCTTTTTTCTTGAGGTTAAGAGCAGCTTCAATTATGGCTCTGGCCTGCATTTCAGTGATCTCGGGATAGGTATTACCCAGTCGGCAACCACGATGGCCCAGCATGGGATTTACTTCTTTCAGAGATTCGATTCGATCTGTTATAACTTCGAGTGAAACGTCTAATTCGTCTGCCATCTCCTGTTGTCCTTTTTTATCATGGGGAACAAATTCGTGCAGAGGCGGATCCAGTAATCTGATAGTAACCGGAAGATCCTGCATAGCTTCAAAGATACCTTCAAAATCATCTCTCTGCATAGGCAGCAGTTTTTCGAGGGCTTTACGTCTTCCGGCTTCATCATTTGCCAGGATCATTTCACGGACTGCAATAATTCTTTCACCTTCAAAGAACATATGTTCGGTTCGGCACAAACCTATACCTGTGGCTCCAAATTCACGAGCTACTGTGCTGTCTTTAGGTGTATCGGCATTAGTTCTGACAGACATTCTGGTATATTTATCACAAAGATCCATTAATTTTCCAAAATCTCCACTCATTTCAGGATCTTTAGTGTCAACTTTGCCTTTATAAACTTCACCGGTTGTACCATTCAGGCTTATCCAGTCACCTTCTTTAAATTTCTTACCATCTGCAAGTAGTGTTCTTGCTTTGTAATCTACCTTAATGGCTCCGGCCCCTGAAACACAGCATTTCCCCATACCACGAGCTACAACTGCAGCATGAGAAGTCATACCACCTCTGGCAGTTAAAATACCCTGTGCTACATTCATACCGCGCAGATCTTCGGGTGAAGTTTCGATTCTAACCAGGATGACTTTTTTGCCCTGTTCTACCCATTCTTCGGCTTCATCGGCAAAGAAAACCATTTGTCCGGTTGCTGCACCGGGTGATGCCGGCAGCCCTTTGGCTATTACTTCAGCTTTTGTAATAGCATCTTCATCAAAAACAGGGTGCAGCAGTTCATCCAGTTTATTAGGTTCCATGCGCAGGAGAGCGGTCTTTTCATCTATCATTCCCTCTTCCAGCATATCAACAGCCATTTTAACCATGGCGAATCCTGTCCGTTTACCATTACGCGTCTGCAGAATCCATAATTTACCGTCCTGAATAGTGAATTCAAGATCCTGCATATCATGATAATGTTCTTCCAGTTTTGTCTCCAGTATACAGAGTTCTTTATAAAGTTCCGGCATGGTTTCTTCCAGAGAGGGGAATTTCTCAGCTCTTATATCTTCGGAAATTTTTTGTAATGCAGCCCATCTCTTTGATCCTTCCAGAGTTATCTCCTGAGGAGTTCTGGTGCCGGCGACAACATCTTCACCCTGGGCATTGATCAGATATTCACCGTTGAAAATATCTTCTCCGGTGGCAGCGTCTCTGGTAAAGGCAACTCCTGTTGCTGAATTTTCGCCCATATTCCCATAGACCATGGCTTGAACATTCACGGCAGTACCCCAATCACCGGGTATGTTGTTCAGTTTTCTATAGACGATAGCTCTTTCGGTATTCCAGCTATCGAATACGGCAAATACAGCTCCCCATAATTGTTCCCAGGGATCTTCGGGAAATTCTTCTCCAGTTTGTTCTTTGATAGCAGCTTTAAATTTAGCGACCATGTTTTTGAGATCAGCAGTATCCAGGTGCAGATCATTTTCAACATTTTTTTCTTCCTTGATTTCATCAATAATTTTCTCAAAAGGGTCAATTTCTTCTTTGGAAGTAGGTTTCAATCCCATCACTACATCACCGTACATCTGTACAAACCTTCTGTAGGAATCCCAGGCAAACCGTTCATTTCCGCTTTTCTCAGCCAGGCCTAAAACTGCATCATCATTCAGCCCGAGATTAAGTACTGTATCCATCATTCCCGGCATCGAAACTCTGGCACCGGAACGAACAGAAACAAGGCAGGGATTATCTTTACTGCCGAATTTACCCCCGATGATATTTTCAATATTTCTGATTCCGGCAGTAACTTCATCTTTCAGCAGTTCTTTTAATTTTTCCTGCCCGAGCTCATTATATTCAGTGCAGGTGTCTGTTGTGATAGTAAATCCGGGAGGAACGGGTATGCCGACAAGGTTCATTTCTGCCAGGTTAGCACCTTTACCGCCCAGAAGGTTTTTCATTTCAGTTTTACCTTCCGCTTTCCCGTCTCCGAACAAGTAGACTCTTTTTGTACTCATGTTAACTCCTTTTATTTATTTTTCTTAACTAATATATTAAACTTAATTTTTTAAGTTAGTTGAATTAAAATTAGTTCCTGAAATCCAATTTTCCTGTCAATAAAATTATGTCATTTAAGAATATCAAAGGGAAAGAGATATTTTGTTAGACAGAGTAATTGCAAATGGAGAAACTGCTCCCGGATTTTGGGAGGGGAAAATGCATTTTAAGAAGTTGCAGAACTATTATTTTCTTCGATTG
The DNA here is from genome assembly GCA_001412425.1 of Candidatus Cloacimonas sp. SDB. Classification (GTDB taxonomy): domain Bacteria; phylum Cloacimonadota; class Cloacimonadia; order Cloacimonadales; family TCS61; genus SDB. Next base: position 126 of record LKUH01000364.1, on the reverse strand, counting down.
GAACAGGGAGAGGAAATAGTAGCAATATTACAGTCCTTTTGTGAAGATAATCAGATAAAGCTGGGTTTTATTCAGGGGATAGGAGCTGTTAACAAAGCGATTGTCGGTTTTTTTGATCTCAGCAGG
>LKUH01000363.1 GCA_001412425.1 Candidatus Cloacimonas sp. SDB | reverse complement strand
GTTATGGTAACTGCTGTATTTTGTTCCGCTGTGAAACTGTAGGTACCGTCCCCACCGGTGGTCATATTGGCAGGTGTAGTATTGGCATTCCCGGTCATCAATACGCCGGACAGAGGATCAATGCCGTCGGTTACGATCCCGCTGATGATGTAAGTTACAACCGGAGGGCTTAGATCGCTGTCATCTGTATCAGTAGCAATAACCGGATTATATTTGGTGGCATTATCATCATAATACTGCTGCCAAGACATTGAAGGGTCAGTGTATTCAAAACTTAAACCACTTGATTGGTTGGTATCCTGAATTTTTATACTGATATGCATAAGTTGAGTATCAGTTGTTGGTAAATCATTGCCGTATCCGGCAACGTTAGTATATTCAAAGGTGTAAGCTAATCTACTAAGATCGTTATCGTTAGGGTTAATAAGATATAGAGGTGGACCTACTGTTGTAAGGAGTGTACCCTTCTCTGCAATTGCATTACCTAAGGAGTCTGCCTCTGTTCCAAAGGCATCAGAATTATAATTAATATAAATTATACCTGTTCCGAGACGGGTTCCCGTTTCACTGGCAGCCGCCATCACATCAAATTCATAAAAATATTCCCCCGCATCGTAAACCACTTCGCCGTTAGCAAATGTGAAGGTGATACCCACATCCGCCTGCAGGGCATAGATAGAAATCCCCAGAACAAAAAATATTAAGATCAGTTTTCGCACCCTTCCTCCTTGCTTAATTCGTCGGTACTTTTGAAGATTTACCTGTATTTATTCTCCAGTAATCATTTCTGTCCTGTGGTTGTACATCCTTGTTCAGGTTGAAATCTGCGCTCCAATAGCCGCTAAGCCCAGTCTGCAACCTCCAAACGTTGTTAAGATCCGAAGGAGCTACATATCTGTCCCGGTCGGCATCACCGGATATCATTCCGTAAATGCCAGTTTCCAATTCTTTAATCCCAAGATCACCGTAAATATTGGTCACATCTGTCAGGTCAATCACCGTCGGCAGAGAAGACTCACCACTCATCCTGTGGACAATAGCCGTCATGATATCCAGATGATTACGGTGCCTTACCACCAGATAATAACTATTTCCGCCCGCCCCGAGGAAGGGGAATCTCTGATCTCCTTCTGTGCTTACTAAGGCGGCATTATCCAGCAGAAAGGCATTACAGCTGTCAACCGTCGCACCATTTTCCGTTTCCCGCAGTTCCAGCCAGATCCAGTCCACAATATGCTGAGGGGAAACTTCGGGAAATTCTGATAGAACCTCACCGTCATATGGCGAAACCAGAGGTAGTTTACCCGCAGTCTCCAGATCGTAACGCATGGAAGTCCCGCTGATCCAGGGTCCTTCCAGCAGCAGAGTTACATCCAGATATACACCCTCCGGTGCTTCTATGGTGACTGATAAACCGCTAACATTAACAGGATAAATTTCGTTATTCAGAGTATCCCGCAGAACCACATTGGCAATATTAATCTCCGTTCCGGTAAGATTCTGCCGATTAAGATTAGTAAGTTCAAAGCTAAATAAAACACCTTCTCCATTTACGCCAGTTGTATAACCTAAAATGGCACAGGTGGCAGTATAAGAGCCGTCTGTTCCTGACATTTCCCATTGCGTGGGATCTCCGGAAGCAGATAGAAAAGTTCCCTCCTGAAAATCTTCCGGCGAGGCAGAAAAATGATAAGTATCAAAGCTGATAGTTAAGGCAAAAGATCTTAAATTTTCCGCCATACCGCTGATCTCCGCGTTAACATATAAATTCTCATTTTGAGCAAGATGAGTATTGGGGCTTGTTAAGAATATATATAAATCCGTATTAATGGTAGCTGTTAAACCGGTAACATTATCCGGGTAAATTTCGTTATTAAGAGTATCCCGCAGAACCACACCGGTAATATTTATCTCTGTTCCGGTAAGATTCTGCTGGTTAAGATTTGTCAGTTCGAAAGAAAACAGAGTGCCGGATCCGGTAACTCCTGCCGTATAACCCAGAATGGCGCAGGTGGCAGTGTAAGAACCGTCTGTTCCCGCCATTTCCCATTGGGTGGGATCACCGGAAGCGGACAAAAAAGTACTCTCCGTAAAATCAGACGGCGTCGCTGTGAAATAACCGGTATTGTATTCCACCGTTACAGCAAAAGCCCGCATGTACTCTGTCAAACCGGTTATTTCTACATTCACAATCAGGGGTTGGTCTTGACTCAGATCCGTATCAGCACTTTGCAGGAAAATATCAATTTCTGCTGACAGATTAAGCACAAATAAGAAAATCAAAGATATTAACAGCAAATTTTTCAGTTTCAATACTCCTCCCTGTGCTTCAAAATAATTAGTTCAGTAATATTACGGTTCGAATCTAAGTCACTGAATGAATCTATGTTAATCCGGCAAATGTCCTGCCAGGTTTCCGACTGCCATAGCTGATCATTTACACATACTGTACAGCAATAATTTATGCGGTCAGGTGCTTTATCCCGAATCAGCCTGACTGATGCCGAATAAAGCTCTGTGACTGCCATCTCTGCCGGGTCAAAAATCATCCCCGCTTTTCTAAAACCGTTAGAAACCGGATCGAATAATTTAACTAATTTATTGAACTTCATTTTAATATGGTAACCTTGCCCTGCCCAAATGAGCTTTCTGTCTCGATTTTATAAAAATAGATCCCGCTGCTTACAACATTTCCTGCCCTGTCAGAACCATCCCAGCTGAGCAGACCGTCTTCAGGTTTTATGCCGATAAATTCATTTACCAGCTGACCCTTGATATTATAGATCCTGAAATTGAATTCCTTCTGACTGGAAAATTCAAAGGTGGTAGCGGGATTTCCCGGATTGGGATAATTGACCACACTGATGCTCTGATCCGTGATCAGGTCCTGTTCCACAGCATTCAGGTCCAGCAGGGTGTTATCTGTATCGGAAGCTAGTACAGGATAATATGTGGTAGCATTATCATCATAATATTGCTGACCCTGCATCAGGTTTTCCTGGAAATTCAAACCGGCAGATCCTCCGCTGCTAACTACGGGAAAAATTATTCTCATCAACGGCATTCCTTCCACAGGAAGCAGATTCCCATACCCTTCTGCAGCAAGATATTCAAAAGTTACAGCCAGCCTGCTGGCAGCATTATCCTGAACTATAAGGCTGTAAAGCGGATATTCGCCTGTCTGCAGCAGATCCAGCGGCTGAACGACCACTTCACCCCAGTTGAAAATAAATTCACCGAAAGCATCGGCATTATAATTGAGCAACACCATTCCGGTGCCCAGTCTGGTACCTGCTTCCGAAGCCGAGGCTAGAATTTCCACCTGATAAAATAAATCACCGCCTTCTAAAAAAACTTCACTCTCGCCAAATTCGTAACAGATCGCCACGCTATCACGTAAGTCTGCCCTTTCCCAACTGCCACGTTCCTCTGAAGGCAACTGAGTTCCCAAACCAGTATTAATCCGCCAGAATTCGTTAAGGTCACTGGGTGTGACAGTACTGCTTAAATTAAAATCAGCACTGAGATAGCCGCTGAGTCCGGTTTGTAAACGCCAGTGATCATTCCGGTCACTGGGAGCTACTACTCCGTCTCCATCAGCATCTCCCGCAATCATAGCGCAGGTGTGGGTATCAACAAGTTTGTAACCGCCATTGCCAAAAATATTTGTGCTTCTGCTTAAATTACAGAGACTGTAATTGCCGCTGTTGTTAAAGGGAACCGCATAACTGCTCATTAAAGCCAGATGATTGCGATGCCTTACCACCAGATAATAATTTCCCGGTGCTGTATTTTCCATGATAAGAAGCGGAAGCTCGCCGGTAAAAACAGTTCCATTGTTACTTAAAATGCCGGAAGCGTAACTTACGGCAGCTCCCTCCGGCTCGGAACGCAATTCCACCAATACCCAGTCCACCATATCCGCCGGTAATTCCGTAAGAGAAACGGGATCTTCGGAATAAGGTGATTCCAGAGGCAGGCAGGAAGCAAGCGAGGTAGTCATCACCCCATCCTGATAAGGACCTTCCAACCAGACCTGGAGGGCGGCGTAAGAAAATCCGCTGCCCAGAATGAAATATCCCTCTTCTCCGCTGCAGCCCGGTATAATTATCCCTTCCACATCATAACAGACAAATTCGCTGATCTCAAAAACAGCATTTCCCGCTGAATTTCCGGTAAAATTAAGATTAAGGATGGTTCCGGGACCCGTAACATAAAGCCCGTAACCGAAAATGATACACTCAACCGTAAGTTCCCCGGGTTCATCGTCTATGTGCCACCAGCCGACATTCTGACCCGCGAACAAAGCTCCGCTGGCAGCTGAATTGTAAGTGAATAACTCCTCATCATAATTCAGTACCAGCCGGTAACCGCGGAAGGGCGTGCTTTCATTTACTTCTATACTGAAATTTATTCCCTCTCCCGGTAAGGCTGTAACCGGATTAGGAGCAAATACTGCTTCCAGCGAAAAGATCAACGCCGGAAGCAATATAAGCCCGGTTAATAAAATTAATTTTTTCATATAAATAGGAAGGGAAGGCTGGAAGATCCAGCCCTCCCGAGTTTAAAACTATTTCAGCAGAATTGCCTTTCTAACTTTAACGTAATCGGCTGTCTGCATCTTGTAGAAATATACACCCGAAGGCACAGTGTGTCCATTTCTGTCATTACCATGCCAGGTGTATTCGTAAGTGCCGGCAGGAAGAACACCTTCCACCAGCGTATTAACCAGTTGTCCCTTGATATTGAAGATCACCAGACTGACCTCTACCTCTTCCTTCAAACCAAACGCGATGGTTGTGGAAGGATTGAAAGGATTAGGATAGTTGGCTAACAGAATATCATTTACCGGAATAATTACTTCTTCATCACTCTCGGTGGCTTCAGGATTATTAATGATCTCGATCTCCTGATTGTTCGGTGTTCTGGCTGTCATGTGACGCAGTTCGGGAACACTGTTGCCAACCTCAGAAAATTCAAGTGTGGCAATAATCCCATCACCTTCCACCACAGCTTCAGAACCCAGTGCAGTCAGGGAGATCTCAACAATGCCATTGCTGTTGGTATGCAGCATTATAGCGCCTTCCGGCCAGATCTCACCGGTTGACACGGACTCAAGCTGATAGCCGCTGCCGTAATAGACCGGTACATTTACACCCTTCAGCAGATTCTCGTTGCCGTTAAGTACCAGATCCATACTCATTAATTCACCCTGCTGGTAGCAGATCATATCTATATGAATGGGTGTGATATCTTCATCATCCACTCTGGGATAATAAGTATAGTTAGTGTTATTGTAGTTCATAGAGAAGATCATCAGGTCCTCGATATCGATTACATCATCGGGAGTAGGCAGCGAACGGCGTCCGTTATCCACGGTAGGTCCAACATCAACAAGGTTATTCCAGCCCGTACCGCCATGAACTGCACCCCATGCTGTTGACAATGTAGTTATATCGTTACTATTAACAATACCATCCGGTGCATCATACACATCGCCCGGCCAGTAGGAGATAGATTCGCGGTAGAAGGGCGCAGCTGGAGCAGCACTTAAATTGCCGGAAGCATCCTCGGCAAATACTGTGATATAATAATAGCCTCGAGCCATACCTGTCCAGGTGTAAGTGGTAGAAGCAGTTATATCTGCGATAAATGTCCAGCCATTCTGCGGACTGGCAGCAGTTGGATCGGGAGCAGCAGGAATAGGATTGGTTGCTGCTACATATTCAGGATATCCGGAACCACCAAGAGAAGCAAAATCAAGGTACCAGATATGGTTCTTGGCAGCATCGGTAGGATTTGTCCATTCCAGGTCGATGGAATTATTGGCATCAATACTGGTGAGGCAGCTTACCCAGGTTGCTGCATCGGGTGCGCTGGTATCTTTGATGAAATCCCAGTCGTAAATAGTGAAATTGCCGGCATCATCCAGCACTATGTAGTAGATAGTGTAAGTTCCATCCGCCAGAGCATCCAGTTCACTCTGATTGAAGAACCAGTCCGTAACAGGGGTTAAGGTGCCATCAAAGTTTTCAACGATATAGTTGTTGGTAAATGCTGTAGGTGCTGTTGGGGCAGCATCTCCTACGGGCAGTACCAGATACTGAACATCATCCAGATTGTAGTTATCTGTAAAGGTGAAATCCAGTTCCGGAAGTACTCCGGTCTGCAGAGTGTAAGGTGATGGATAAATAGTAGCATTATCATGCGTCATAGTGGGTTCCGAGGAATCTATATAAACTGTGAAATCTATCAGTTCATCATAGGGGATCTCATTGTAGGGATTCTGGTCATCCTTCAGGATTGCGGCAGTAAGATCAACAACAGAACCACCGGGAAGGTTTTCGACATCTACCAGGCTGGCCATATCAAAGGTGAAGAGTACTACATCCGTTCCGTCAATACCATCATAAGCACCCAGATAAGAGCCGGTAACTTTATATTTCCAGTAATCATCATCGGTGATCAGTTCCGGATATAAACTGGTGCTGGCATAACCGCTGTAGGCAGAACCGATCGAGAAGTTGGAAGCAGCAGCGAAGTAAGCTTTAGGATACTGTAAATCTACCTCGAAACCGCGCAGATCGGCTATCGCAGCTACCTTCACGCTGTAAGTCTGAGTTTCGTCGTCCTTAATAAGTTCATCAGGCGCATCAACATAGATATCAACGTCCTCAGAAAGAGTTGTCATACCTTCATCTATCCACCAGGGATCGTAATCAACGTTGGTGGTCACGTCATCACCGGTTCTACCACCTGGAGGTGTAGGACCAGCCGGATCGCCCCACCAGTTTTCTTCGACATCAACTACTACTGTTTGATTAGTTGCATCTCCTTTAACACCTAAGGTATTACCATAGATCTTGTTGTCAGAGATATCGTTATTGGTACAGGGATACCAGACAGTATCTAAATAGTATGCTTCAAGTTCAATACCAGTAGCATTTGAAGTTATTGTATTACCGGTTACTGTACCATTAGAAACACCCCGCAATTTAATTCCTACTTCCGCATTACTTATGGAGTTGTCGGTAATTGTCTGAGCACCATCCCTCCAGACGTGTATACCAATACTAACAACATTATCAATTACATTATTTTCAGTAATGGAGTTAGTATAACAATACTCTCCAATAAATATCCCATCCCGGGCACTGCTTATTGTATTCCCCTTAATGAAATTTCCTGTCGAACCATCGGTTACGGATCCACCCGCAGATTCTCCATTTTCAATAGCTATTGCATCCAGACCATTACCAGAAATGGTATTGGTTTCAATTGTATTGGCTGAGCCTGCTACCAGGGCAATGCCATAATAATCGTTGTCAGTTACCGAATTATTCTTGATAAGATTATTGGTGCCATATACACATACAATACCGTTAGCGTTGTCGGTGACAGTATTATTCTGAACTGTAACGTTCTGAATTGCCAAATCGCCTGTATCAATTATCTTGATACCTGCATCATCAGCATTTGGTCCAGAATTCTGTACCGTACAGTTCTCGAAGACGACATTGTCATCAGTTATCTGTACCACTGTTCCGCTGCCACCGCCATCAAAGACTGTGGCTTCCCGTGTGCCGGTTTCGCCGGAGATAGTAACACCTTTCGTTATGATGATAGGACCATAAGTACCACCAGCCAGGTGAATTTCATCGCCATCTGCAGCTGCAGCCAGGGTGGCTGCCAATTCGGTGTCATCTTCAGCAAACCATATCAGGTAACTGCCGGTGGCGTCACCCCAGCAGGGTGAATAGGAGATTGAGCCACCACCGCTGTTCTGAACATTATCGGAGGGATCGTTGTCGCCCCAGTAATTATAAGTGGCATCCACAACTGCAGCAGTTTGATTATGGATTTTTCTGGTACCCATATTCAGGAAGACATTATGCTGAACAGGAGCCAGGGTTCCTGTAAAACTGCCGATATTAATGAAATCATAGTCAGAGCCATCCAGTGTATTACCAGTAATTGTAACATTCCCTGCTGCCCAGAATTCGATGGGGCGGACGGTATTATAGAGCGTGTTATCTGTCATAACTAAATTTCCGCCGTTGATTTGAACTCCCCGGAAAGAAGGGGCTGTGGTCAATCCAAAAATATTATGTGATACAGTGGTTGTTCCTGAATTTCCGTCGATCTGAACCATGCTGGCACAACCATCGATATTGTTGTATTGAATTGTATTATCGCTGGCACCGACCCCGGAAATATAGATTCCCATGGGCAGATGCGTACCCCCACCCTCGGCAGTTGTGGAACCCGGCATGGTGATGTTGTTCGGATGACCGTCGGTACCGATGGTATTACCTCCGGAATCACTGCCGATATAGATTGCAGAAAAGGTGGTAGTACCGGACATGTTTATTATATTGTCCTGTATCAGGTTATTATCACTATCCTGCTGCATAATGATCCCACGGTCTGTGTTACCGGTGATGGTATTATCCTTTATAAGGGCATTACCAGCCTCATTAAGTTGAATACCAATATTATTATTCGTGATTTCACAATTTTCGATGAGAGCATTATCACAAGTATAACCAGCTCCAACTCCATATAACAGCATTCCCATGCTGCTTGAGTTTGTAAACTTCATGCCGGTAATTGATACACCATCAGCTTGAATTTCAATAACTCTGTCATGAGTACCACCTCCATCAACAACTGGAAGACCTGTACCTGAAATTGTAATAGCTTTAGTAACCAGAAGAGCAGCAGTAGCGCTGTAGTCTTCATAGTACGTCCCTGGAGCCACTTCGATCACATCGTTGGCGGTGGCAGCATCTATAGCATTCTGAATGAAGGTGTAATGGTCGTTACTAACATCCCAATCCACTTCCAGATACCAGATATTGCCGGTGATCTCGTTGGCAGGATCAGCGGGGTTGCGTTCTGAAGTAAAGAATAGATAAGGATTACCTCCATTATCAGTAAAACCGATGGGCCACATGTCGCACCAGACATTCGTTCCATAGGTGGCTGAGGTTATTTCAACTGGAGTTCCGGTCGACAGCAGTGTAGATAAGCTGCTTCCAACCTTGGCATTTATCCATTGCTTAGGGCTTACCCAGGGAGCATACGCCCAAACATAGTCAGTTCCGACCTTTATTATAGTTGGATCATAAGCTCCTGCTTCGGTAGCAGAATCTATTGAAGACCAGGAAGTCCCATTCCATTGATATAAATTTTGGGCTCCTCCCTGAGCTCTGACGAAATAAAGGGTTGTTCCTTCCACAAAGAATTTACCAGTTCCGTAGGTTGCTTGAATATCATATTCTGAACTCCAGGCAGAAGCATCATAATTCTTGCTTTTCCAGATTCCACCAATCTTGTATGCTAACCAGAGTTTGTTATCACAAGTGGTAGCAGCAAAATGTGCTGATCCATCCGGCATTCCCGTAACTACCTGTGTTTCTGTCCAGCTTGTACCATCATCTGAAGTAGTCCAGGCGTATAATACTGTTGTTACTGATCCTGTTCCTTGTCCATCGGGATCATGAGCACCAAAAACCCATACTTTACCATCGTAATTTACTGCATCAGTTTCGCCCATGTATAAATTATTATTATGTGTTCCGGTTACCTGTATAGCAGAGGCAGCAGCAAGATCTGCAACACTGCCCGCTTTTTTGTAATAGATCACATAATCGTGCAGATCAGGATCGACACCGCCATAATTAGATTGATTAGAGGCTGACCGACCATAGAACAGCCAGTAATTAGTGCCGTCATAAACGATGGACTGGCCGCGTTCATAATAGGTGTTATTGGTCACCTGAACCGGCTGGCTCACTTCGAGAGTGGCAGCTGCAACCAGCAGCGGTATAAAAATCAAAACAGTCATTAGAAAAATCTTAGTCTTCATCATTTTCTCCTTTTTT
>LKUH01000362.1 GCA_001412425.1 Candidatus Cloacimonas sp. SDB | reverse complement strand
ATATTTGACAGTATCAAATTTTTTAATTAAGGGAGGAATCGATGAAGACAAGTATGATAACTGTTTCAATTTTTTTTATTGCAAGCCTATTATTTAGCAGCCAGGTATATGTTGTTGGTGAAGTTTTTACCAGCGTTACCTGAGGTTATTGTCCAGATGCCCGGGCCGGGCTTTATGACCTTTATAATAACCATGAATATGTTGTTCCTCTGCTGTGGGAAGCAAATCAGCATACATCACCCAATTACAACGCTCGAGCCTCACTTTATGGCGTCGTCGGTATCCCCCATGCCCAATTCGGTGGAATATATCAAGTTGTAGGAGGCGGTATTAATATGTATCCTTCCTACGCAGTAAGATATAATTGGCTGATCGATGAAGACAGTCCCATGGAAATTGATCTGAATATCCATTACGATGATGCTGGTGAACTTATTTTTGCTGCCGATGTAGAAATGACAGGTGATATCACTTCCACCAATAATAAAATTATTTTCATTATCACAAAATATTGGAGTACAAGCTATTTCTGCACTGTTAGTACATATGATCAAGTGGATTTTGATCTAACTACTACTGGCGAGACAGGCAGCTTTGAAACTCCGCTTGAACTTGATGATTCCTGGGATCTGAATGATCTCTCCGCTGTTGTACTTATCCAGACTTTATCGGGTGATCATAAAATTTATCAGGCTGCCATTTCCGATATTCAATCCACCCTGCAGATCTTATCACCTCTAAGCTTTAATTTTGGTGACGTTCCTGTAGGTGAAACTGCAACTGACCAGTTGACCATCTCCAATTACTGGGATGAAGAAATTACCGGAACAACCTTTGTAATTCCCGGTTTTGATTTTCCAGCTGATTTCTCTGTATCACCCCACCAGTCTCAGTCTTACAATATTACCTTTTCTCCTGAGGAAGAAATTTTATATGACAGTTTTATAATCTTAATGTCCGATCATGAATATTTTCAAACTCAACTGGTGCCCGTTATAGGAACAGGTATAAGTGGAAGTTCCTCCGATGATAATCTGGTTGATTTAAAGAAATTGAAACTGGAGAATTATCCCAATCCCTTTAATCCGCAGACTACCATTTCTTTTGTGACTAACTCCAACACAGAGAATACAGAGATCAGCATTTATAATATTAATGGAAAACATGTGAAGACACTTATAAATCAGATCCTTCCGGAAGGACAGCATTCTGTGGTCTGGAACGGTACCGACGCGGAAGGACAAGCGGTATCCAGCGGAATTTATTTTTCTATGATAAAATCAGGAAATTATACTTCAACACATAAAATGATAATGCTGAAGTAAAAAAAATTCTGAATCGGTGGAAACTCTTGAATTCTGAAATAATAAGCTAAAAGTAAATTCTGTTTTAAAGTTAAAATACTGTGAAAATTCAAATTACAGCAAGCGCCCGATTTATTTCGGGCGTTTTTAATTATAAAAAATTTGACATAATTGACCATTAATTATTGTTGCTCCAAAAGGTACAACATGTTTAGAAAGGTTGTATAAATGAAATTATATGTTGATAAGCTGATAAATGTCGGTTTAACAGAAAATGAAGCGAAAGTATACTGTTGCCTTTTGCGTAAACATCAGTTTACCGCAACAGAAATCGCTCAATGTACTGGGGTAAATCGATCTAAGATATATTCTGTCCTGTCCAGCTTAGCTCATAAGGGTTTATGTCTTGAAAAATTAGGTAAAGTACGCAAATTTGAAGCGATTGAACCTAATATCGCTTTTCAAAACCTGATCGATTCAGAAAGAAGAAAATTGCATCTGGTCAGCGAACTTCCCAGTTTACTTTCGCCAATATATAATTCCAATAAACAGAATTCCTCTCCTCACGATTTTATTCAGGTTTTCAGCACTCCGGCCAGTATAATCAAAAAAAATCATACTCTGGAACTGGAATCAAAGAAATTCGTACTGTCTTTTTGTAAAAGACCTTATGCCATGAGCAATTCGCTGGATATCCATGAAGAGCAGCTGGAAAGCATGAAAAAGGGTGTTATTTTCAAATCTATCTTTGAAGTGGAAGCAGATGATCTGGAGTTTTTTGCCCGTCGTATGAAGAGCTTTGCAGATCAGGGTGAAGAGATCCGTATAGCTTACCATCTGCCAATTAAACTGCATGTCTTCGATGACCAGATCGTCATGTTCTCAATGATCAATACTATAAATCCCAAAGAAAATCTCACTTATCTGGTAATAGAACATCCTGATTTGGCAGAAACACTTATAACGACCTTTTATCTGCATTGGGAAAAAGCTCTTACAGTCAGTGAATTCTTAAAAAAAGAAAATATAAAATTATAATTTGCAGAGGAACGTGATTTGCATAAATTTTTTGATATTCACAAAAACCAGATTGGAGGG
>LKUH01000361.1 GCA_001412425.1 Candidatus Cloacimonas sp. SDB | reverse complement strand
ATTTTTATGAATGTGAAATTAAATAAAAAAAGCAATTACTACTACCAGCTCCCGGATGAACTCATCGCTCAATATCCTGTCGAAAACCGTTCCGGATCACGTTTAATGCATCTTGATAAAAAAAATGGTAAGATCTCCCATCACATATTTACAGATATCCTCCAATTTCTTCGGCCTGGTGATGTTCTGGTGCTTAATAAAACCAGAGTAATTCCAGCCAGGCTCTTTGGGAAAAAAACATCCGGGACAGAAGTAGAAATACTGTTGCTGGATCAGAAAGATGAAAATTCGTGGCAATGTCTGGTTAAACCTGGCAGAAAATTAAAACCCGGCGCAGAAATAATTTTTTCCAGCCAGCTTTCCGCCAGAATAAACGATTATGGTCCTGCCGGTTCTAGACTGATTGAGTTCCAGACCAAAGGTAATTTCTGGAATATTCTGGAAGAAATCGGAAAAATGCCTCTTCCTCCCTATATTAGAAGAGATTCACAGGATATGGATAAACAAAATTACCAGACTGTCTATGCGGTCGAAAGAGGTTCAGTTGCCGCACCCACAGCCGGGCTGCATTTTACGGAAGAACTTCTTAATAAAATTAAGAATATGAAAGTAGAAATCCTGGAAGTGGTTCTGCATGTTGGATTAGGAACTTTCAGGCCTGTAAGAACTGAAAAGATAACGGATCACAAAATGCATCACGAGCACTGCCGCATATCTCAAGAAACAGCTGCCAAAATCAATCTGGCTAAACAGCAGGGTCGCAGAATAATTGCTGTGGGAACAACCACTACCCGAACTCTGGAAAGTTTTGCTGATCAAGGGAATTTAACCTTCGGGTCTCACTGGACAGAAATATTTCTATATCCCGGCAAAAAATTCCAGATCATTGATGGTTTACTGACCAATTTTCATATGCCGGAATCTACGTTACTTATGCTGGTAGCAGCCTTTGCCGGTTATGATAACATTATGAAAGCCTATAAAACAGCCGTTGCTGAACGCTATCGCTTTTTCAGTTATGGCGACGCCATGCTGATACTCTAAATTTATATGAAAGATTTTAAACATCCTTTTCTGGATAAGATCTATTACAACAAAGTACTTCACAGTACTAATAAAAAAGCTCAACAGCTTATCCGGAACGGAACATCAGCAGGTAATTTTCTGGTTAGCTGTAATCAGCAAACAGGTGGTATCGGAAGAAAAGATAATTACTGGTATTCTCCTGCAGGTGGATTGTGGTTTACCGCTGCTTTGTACGGTCTCCCCTTAAAATCAGGTTTTACCATATTTACCGGTATCTGTATTCACAAAGCTATTTTGGAACATATTAAAAAAGATTTGAAAATTGAATTTGAAACTGCTGATCTTAAAATTAAATGGCCCAATGATATCTATTGGAAAAACTGGAAGATCTGCGGAATTTTATCTCATTATCTGGAAAACTGGAAATATCATCTTATCGGCATCGGCATAAACACTAATATAATTGCATTCCCGGATTATATCAATAATACAGCAACATCTCTGCAAAATATCCTGAAACGGGAATTAAACAATGAATTATTATTAAAACGAATCTTTGATCATTTCAGCCAGGATTTACCTGGTTTTCTTGATAATGAATTTGATCTTGATTATTATTTAAAAAATTCCCTATTATCAGGAAAAGAAATAATTCTTGAAACTGATTTCGCTGAATATAGCGGTCTCGCTCAGGGAATCAATAAGCAGGGTGCTCTTTTACTGAAGCTTCCATCCGGTATGATCCAGCCTTTTTATGCCGGAACTGTGATCAGCTGGAAATAGAATTCACAAATTATCAGTTTTGAAGCAACTTCTTAACCCGTAATAGAAACTAAAATAAATCTAAAATTGAGCCCGTACTCCCACCATGAAGTTTCGTTCCGCACCAGGCCAATAATAATTTCCGGCAGGACTGCCGGGTTCATCCCAGGAATTATAATAACCGGCTGTTTCATACTTCTTATTTAAAATATTATTAACCTGAAAATTGAGCGCCAGATCCGCAATACCAAGCAGCCTGTCCATCTTGTATTCCAAAGTTGAATTCCACAGAAAATAGCCTTCTACAACTCTTGCTTCGTTTTCGGTGTTATCGAGATACTGCTGTCCAATAAATTGTCCCTGCGTAGAAATTTTCCATTCCTGATCCGAACAGATGAGTTTTACTGCGCTGACTATATCCGGAAAACCTGCTATTCTATTTCCGCTGTAATCTACTTCGACCGGATTCCAGTCTTCATCATATTCGAATTGGATAAAATCTTTGAAATAATTATCATTATAGCTGAAATTACCCGTTAATGTAAACTGATCAGAAATTCTTACAGCAGCACTTAATTCAACACCTCTATGAACTGAAGCTTCAGCATTACCCCTAATTGGCGATCCTTCATCATCTACTCTTCCGTAAGCGACAATTTCATTTTCAAAATCCATCCAGTAAGCATTAATCTTAGCCTGTAAAATGTGATCTGTATAACCAAACCCAAGTTCATAATCGGTCAATTTCTCTTCCTGAACATAAGGATCTTGCCATTTTACTTTCAGCACCTCACCATTTGTGGCAAATACTGTATCCGCCTGAGCAAAAAGAGGCTGAACTCCCAGATCATCAGGCCCATCCCAGGTGTCGTATAATTCACTATCAGTTGGTTCACGCTGAGATTTTGACACACTGGCGTAAATGTTTAATGCTTGATTCATATTGTAATTAATTCCAAATCTGGGATTGAAAAAAGCGTAATTTACTTCATAAGAATTAAGCAACGCCCCTTTAAAATTACCTGATTCTAATTGATCAAATTTAACGTTCAAATGCTGATAATGCAGATTTAACATAATACTGAGAGCATCTACAGGCTGGTAGATCTCATTGGCGAAGAGAGTGAAATTCTTCCTGTTCCCTTCATAATTGTAATATTCCTGCCCTGGCTTGAAATCATCGATCTCTACTTCCAGCAGATTCAGCACTCTTCCATAATGATCACTGTCAAATAAACTGAGATAACTGCCGACGATCAGCTCACTGCGATTTTGTTTCAGGCGAAACTGCCCTATCCAGCCATACTGATTTTTTTTAACAATTTTTTTCCGGATCAGATCACTCTCAACCCCGTCTGGTTCGCTGGAAAGCCCATATTCCCAGAGATCTCTGTTCTCTTTAAACTGCTTGTAGAATCCATCACCAAAAATATAAAATATACTGTTCTTGAAATCGAATTTCTCATTGATCATATAACTGTGGTGCAGTTCAAAATGAGGCTGGAAGAAATTGTCTATTTCATCCTCGTAAACAATTGGATTATGCTGATGATCTTCCTGTAGATCACCTTCCCAGGAAGCATACCAGCCCGCATTAACCTGCTCGATTCCGCCATAGAAATTCAGCTCCGTAAGTGATCTGGCACCGATTCTGGAAAATCCGGCATAGTAGGAACCCATTTCAGATCCTGTATTATTGCGGTACCCGTCCGACCTGATATGAGACAATCTTAGATTGAACCTGTATTTTTCCGAAATATCCCGGGCAAATTTGATCCCTGTTTTTCGAGTATTGTAACTTCCATAAGCAGTGAACAGCTCCAAAATATTGTCAGTTCTCAGGTTACTGGTTATAAGATTTAACGAACCGCCAAAAGTAGAAACTCCGTAAAGTGTGGAACCAACACCCCTCTGGAACTGGATTTCCTCGACACTTTCAGCCAGATCGGGCAGATCCACCCAATAGACCTGATGATCTTCCGGATCATTTAAGGGAATTCCATTGACCATTACCCCTATTCTTTTCTGATCGAATCCTCTGACTTTCATATAACTGTAACCAAAACCATTCCCTGCATCCGAGTAAGAATAAACATTGGTCATCTCATTTAAAAGCATTGGCAGATCCTGACCAAAATTCAGCTCATTCAATTCAGCCGAATCAAGAGAAGAGAAAGTGACGGGAGTTTCCCTTTCCTTAACTCTATACCCGGAAACAGTATAGCCTCCTATTTTATAAGTTCTCCTTTCTATGCCGATCAGAAGCTCACCACACTCAGGAAAATTTATAGTAGTATAATATTCACCATAACCAATCCGGCTAAATTTCAAAGAATACGTGCCCGGTTTAACGTCCTTAATCAGGAACTTCCCTGCTTCATCCGTATAAGAAACCCAGTTCAGTTCAGCGATTGTAACAGCGACTGACAATATGGGTTCCGATGTAGTAGTATCAAAAACTTTACCCTTCAGATCTTCAGCCTTGATAACTGAAAAAATTGCTGCTAATAAAATAATTACAATGATTTTGCGCATGATCCCTCCTAAAAAAAAAGCCACAATACCAGCTTTGCCAGTATTGTGGCTTATAATATAATTTTCCTACGCTGGCATTATCCAGATCAGGTTCAAGGGTATTATCTCAACTGCTGTCAGGCAGCACCCCTAATTGACAAATAAATTTTATAAAGATCTTCCGTTAGAAAAAATTCGCACCTTCTGCTGTCAAATGATTTTCTAAAAAACAGTTGACTTCCCGACCCAGATCATAATTATCACTGCCAAACAGGGGAGCCTCCATTAGAGAGCTGAGAGGAATTTCGACCCTTAGACTTTTCGGATAATGCCGAAACAGGAGTTTCAATGGATCTAAATTTTTCAACCGAGTACAAATCAATTCTAAACAGTCTGGACTGGTTTGTTTTTTTTCTTGTCTTAATTTTAACTATAGCTTCCGTTATTTACGGTCAATCTATCAAAAAGCGGCGAACATCCCGTGAGACTGATGCGGATTATGCATTTCTAGATCTTCTGCTGATGGGCAGAAAGCTTACTCTGCCCCTGTTCGTAGCCACCCTGGTCGCAACCTGGTACGGTGGCATATTCGGAGTAACCAAGATAGCTTTTGAACAGGGGATCTTTAATTTTATCACTCAGGGTGTTTTCTGGTATATCTCTTATCTTATCTTCGCTTTTTTTATTACCGCTAAAGTAGCAAAATACAAAGCTGTTACACTTCCCGATCTGGTAGGAAAGATGTTTGGACCGGGATCTGCCAGGTTAAGTGCTGTCTTCAATTTTTTTAATGTTTTACCCATCGCCTACGTGATCAGCCTGGGACTGTTAATTCAAACTTTTCTGGGTGGTGAAATATGGCATGGCATGCTGTTGGGTGTTTCAATTGTTATTTTTTACACTATGTATGGCGGATTCCGGGCTATTGTATTTTCAGATATAATCCAGTTCTTTGTCATGTGTATCGGAGTATTTCTGGTACTCGTTTTTTCAGTCAGTACTTTTGGCGGTCTGGGATTTTTAAAAGCTAATTTACCTTCTGGTCATTTTTCCGTAACCGGAGGAGAAGGAATTCTCACCACACTGGTCTGGGGTTTTATTGCACTGTCAACTCTGGTGGATCCCAATTTCTATCAACGTGTTTTTGCGGCAAAAAATACCAGGACAGCTAAAAAAGGAATAATAGTCTCAACGGTCATCTGGATCTTATTTGATATCTGCACTACATCGGGAGCTATGTACGCCAGAGCGGTAATCCCGGAAGCAGCTTCAGAAAATGCCTACCTCATTTATGCTCTGCAGATCCTTCCGGCAGGAGTCAGAGGTCTGGTACTGGCAGGGATTCTGGCAACCATACTATCCACTCTGGACTCTTATCTTTTTATTGCCGGCACAACCCTTTCCTACGACCTAATGCCCAAAAAATTCAAAGGTAAAATATATCTGCATAACACGGGAATAATTTTAGTAGGTTTACTTGCTGTTTTTCTGGGAATAATGTTTGAAGGCGATATTAAAAATGTCTGGAAGACTTTGGGCAGTTATTCTGCCAGTTGTCTGCTGCTGCCCGTAGTCTATGGGTATATTTTTCCCGGGAAAATAAAAGATAAACAGTTCATTTTTGCCAGCCTTCTCGGTGTTATCACTGTTTCAGTCTGGAGGAATGTAAATCTTCCAGGCTTCTGGCAGAATATTGATGCACTATATATGGGAATAATTTCAACTTCTTCAGGCCTGATCCTCTATGGTTTATATTTGAAATTAAAATTTAAACACTGAGTGGAATCAAAAATTTTGAGCTTTACATAATTAATAAAAATTGTGTTCTATGAATTCCAACAATGAGCAATTTTTTTTAAAGGAAGGTGAAATGAAAAAGATCAGTTTAATTTTAATTCTCATTTTTTTGACAGGCAGTTTATTTTGTGAAACATCATCCCATAGTGAACTGCAGATCTATGACATAAATTCAGGTGATTTCCTGTTGGAAGATCTTACCAGAATAGAAGCCGAAGCCTGGCAGTACTATCAGAAGGAAGAATTTGAAAAAGCGGCTGCTTCCTACCTGAAACTTCTGAAAAACAACATTACAGACACGCGGAATATCTATAATCTGGCCTGCTGCTACGGACTGCTTGGGGAAGCTCAGCTGGCAGCTCATTATCTTGCAATATCTTATCAAAAAGGTTTTACAGATATCGATCATATCTCTAATGACCCTGATTTCCTGAAAGTAAAAAATGATCCTGCCTTTACCTCTCTGCTCGATAGTCTTAAAACACAAGCTGCTGAAGAAAAAACCAGCCCAGACTATTTAGTTTCAACCACTACTTACCAGAATTATAAACTGAAACTGCCGCCCGACTATGATCCTGATAAAAATTACCCGCTTTTAGTAGGTCTGCATGGACTGGGAGACAACAGTGAAAATTTCTTCAAGCTGGGAGAAAATATTTCAGATTTTTTTTACGCTGTACCGCAGGCACCATATCCTTTGTCTACCGGTACAAATATCGGTTACAGCTGGAGTAGGCAAGAAGAATTGAATCCTAATTCGCTTAATGAATCATGGCTAAAAAGTGCTCAGTTCGTTGTGGATATGATAGACCTGATAAAATCCAGATATAAGATAAGCAATGTTTACCTTTTCGGTTTTTCTCAGGGTGGACATCTCTCCTACCTCACCGGCTTGAAATATCATGATAAGATCAAGGCGATAGCTCCTTTCGGAGCCTGGCTTCCCGATGATATTCTTGCTCCTGAGGATCTGCAACAGGCAGCAGGATTGGAAATTTTTATAGCCCATGGTAAAGAGGACAGAGTGGTGGAATTTTCTCAGGCGGAAAGAGCCTGTGAAGTTCTATCTGATCACGGTTTTACTATAGAAAAGGAATACTATGAAGGCGGTCATCAATTGAGCCGGGACGCGATAAATAATGCTTTTAACTGGTTCAGGCAAATGGAAGGAATAATCAGGAGAGCGGAATGAAAAATCAATCAGTAATTTCTCTGCTAATAGGATTAGGATTATTAGTTTTTGCAGTGTATCATTTTATTGTTGGATTGCTATTATGGGCTGTAATTAAATTGATCATCGGTGGTTCATTGATCTATCTGTTTTTCAATAACTCCCGTACCGGGTTGATAGTTTTTGGACATATGGCAATACTGGCTGGCTGTTTGCTCTTAACTGCCGGCATCTATTATGTGCCGATGATAGCTGGTTCAATCCAAAGAGGAAACCCTCTGAGCCTTGGTCTAATCCTGGCATTCCCCCTTTTCTGGGGATTGATCTCAATTTTTGGAGGTATCTGCGCCATCTACCACGGCTTCTGTAAATGTGTAAGACACGAATGGAAAATGAAATAATTGAGGCTGCCGGAAAATGAATAAAATCATCAGCAAATTGAAAACAGGTAAAATCATAATCGGTATGATCCATGTTCAGGCTTTACCCGGCACTCCGCTTCATAAACTATCTCTTCCTGAAATAATAGAAATTGCTGTAAAAGAAGCTGAAATCTATCAGAAATCGGGTATAGATGCAATCATGCTGGAAAATATGCATGATATTCCATATCTAAATAATCAAGCCGGTCCTGAAATTGTTGCTGCGCTGACTGCAATTGCGGCAAAGATCAAAGATAAAATTGCTCTGCCCTGCGGCATTCAGATCCTGGCAGGAGCCAATAAGGCAGCTCTGGCAGTTGCCAAAGCCTGTGGACTTGAATTCATTCGAGTAGAAAATTTTGCCTACGCTCATGTCGCAGATGAAGGATTTATGGAAAGTTGTGCCGGTGAACTTTTGCGTTACAGAAAATTAATAAACGCCGAAGACACAGCTATATTTACAGATGTTAAAAAGAAACATTCTTCCCACGCTATCACTTCTGATATTTCCATTCAGGAAGCAGTAAAGACACATGAGTTCTTTTTATCGGACGGGATAATAATAACCGGAAGCTCAACTGGAGAAAAACCTTCATTAACTGATCTGCAGCAGACCAAAGCTGCAACCGGGTTACCGGTGATTGCAGGTTCCGGCATTACTGCAGAAAATATTTCCTCTTACTGGAAACATGCGGACGGATTCATTATCGGATCTTATTTCAAACATCAGGGTTTCTGGAAAAATGAACTTTCTCCTGAAAGGATAAAAGCCCTATTAAAGCTAGTTTCTAAACTGAAAACGAATAAAACGGATCTGATATGAAAAATGATAATCCGGTTCAGATCATTCCTGTATTTACCAGCAGATCTAATTCTTTTTTTATCAGGAATTCAAGAAATTGCCTGATGATCGATACCGGTATGCCCGGGCAGACGAATTTATACTTGAAGGTTTTGAAACAGCATCATATCGCTCCTCCAGAGGTAGATCTCATCATCATCACTCATACACATTATGATCATTGCGGCAATGTTGCTGAGTTAAAGCAGCTAACAGGTGCACAGGTTATGGTTCATGCAGATGAAGCAGAAAATATGACCAGAGGTTATACTTCTTTTCCCCGCGGAACTTCTCTCATTCCCCAACTTATCTCCAGTTTAGCAAATTTAATTACCGGAAACAGACAAAAGTTCAAACAGGTAAAACCTGATATTATCTTAAAAGAAAAATACGATCTGAATACATTAGGCTTCGATGGTTATGTGCTTCCTACTCCAGGACACACAGCAGGTTCACTCTGCATAATTCTGAAAGATGAAATAGCTTTTGTCGGCGATACAATGTTCAATATCGCTCCAGGAACTATATTTCCGCCCTTTGCCAATCAAACAGAACAGTTAAAAAGAAGCTGGTATAAATTAATAGATACAGGTGCCTACCTGTTTTATCCGGGCCACGGTAAACCATTTGAAATAAAGAAATTACAGAATTCTCTTAAGAAGCTTTGAATCAGCACCACCCGCTCAGCGGGTGGTTTGCTCTAACCCTATAAGGGTTGTTACAGGCAAAGGCTAACGCCTACTGATATTTTCTTCAGCTGCATACATTCTCTGGCTTCCCCTAAAGGGGTTTATTATTGCCTTATTTTACTTGCTTACCCGTAA
>LKUH01000360.1 GCA_001412425.1 Candidatus Cloacimonas sp. SDB | reverse complement strand
AAGACGGTACCATAAAGTCAAAAAATCTTCTTTTCCTTCTTTAAACCAGGCATCAAATTTATTTTTGATAAATTCTCGGTCTTTGGGATGGACAATATCGGCAAATCTTAAATCCATTTCGAGAAATTTTTGAGGAGAATATCCCAGCAGGTCTTTCACATTTTCAGAGATGAAAGATTTACCTCCGTATTTTTCATAGATAACAATATTTGGCACATTGGTAAAAATTGTGGTTAATCTGAACTGGGTTTCATGAAGTTTATTTTCCGCAAGCTGTCTCTCTTCAATTTCATTTACAAGCTGTCGATGATTTTGGGCATTTTTCAGTGCTGCGGAAGCATAGGTAGCAAAGGCGTCTGCTAAAGTAAGATCTTCTTCCGTAAAAATGTTGCCGATCCGGCTTAAACACATGGCACCTAATACTTTATCTTCATTGCAGAAAGGAGCAACAATTACATGCTCGTCTTCCTGCTCGGCAGTACCGGGAATATTTAATCCGGTGCTATCAATAGCTGTATGATTAAAAATGAAGCTTTTTTTATTTCTCACGGCTTTACCGGTGAAGCTGTTATCCAGGTTCAATTTGGTTGAGAGGATCTCTTTTTCATATTCGGGATCTATGGCTACCACCGGTTCCAGTAAATTGGAATCTTCATTTAAAAGGTAAATAGCACAGGAATATGAATTGAGAATATCTTTGGCACCTTTACCGATCTGCGTAAGAACTTCTGTTACATCGAGGCTGGACGTTAGATGTTTAGCTGATTCCAGTAATTGCTGCTGTTGAATGGTTTTTTTCTGAAGCGCATTTTCAATTTTATATCTATAGAAAGCCATTTCAATTGTGGCATGTAATTCTCTTTCTTCAAAGGGTTTAATAATATATCCAAAGGGTTCGGTGATTTTAGCGCTCTGTAAAGTGTTTTCATTAGCATAGGCTGTTAAATATATAATGGGCAAGCGGTAATTTTCTTTGATAATGCTGGCAGCTTCTATTCCAGTCATCTTACCTTCCAGCATTATATCCATCAGGATCAGATCTGGTTTATGTTCGTCTATTTCTTTTACTGCTATCTCACCGGCAGAGATAATAGCTGGTACTATGTAACCGAAATTTGAAAGGGTTCGTTTAATATCTTCTGCAATTATTCTCTCATCTTCAACAATCAGAATTCTTTTATCTGCCATATCATTCCCCGAAATTGATTATTTACTGCCTGAATTTGAATTTTCTCAAACTTTAATTAAGAAATGACTTGGTCAATTTATTTTTAAAATTTTAAATATTTGCCCAGATAAGAGAGAAATAAATATACAATCGGGATTTTAGGATCAGAATTATTGAGCAGACGAAAAAAATGGTTGGGCTGGGAGGAGTCGAACCCCCACATACGGAACCAGAATCCGCTGTACTACCATTATACTACAGCCCAGAATTGAAAATGATAAATGGTTGGGCCGGGAGGATTCGAACCCCCGAATACATGGACCAAAACCATGTGTCTTACCACTTGACGACGGCCCAACTAAAATTTATCTTCATTATGATCTGGCGGAGAGGGAGGGATTGCTGATTCGA
>LKUH01000359.1 GCA_001412425.1 Candidatus Cloacimonas sp. SDB | reverse complement strand
TTGTAAGAAACACTTCTTTTAACTCCCTTAAATCATTCTGTAATAAAGTAATGAAGCGATTAAAAACAATATTAAATTGGTTTGATAACCAAATTTCAAACGGTTTAGCGGAAGGTATTAACAATGTTATTAAGAGCTTATTAAAGAGAGGTTATGGGTATAAAGATTTTGAGTATTTTAGAATGAAAGTTTTACAAAGATGTGGATACCTTAATTTTCACTCTACCCATACATTTTGAAAATGAACCTTCTTTATCATAAGCTGGATTACATTGTGAGAAGATTGAAAATTGCCGAAAAATCTTTTTTTCAAAGCCCAAAAAGTTATTGTTAACGGGTTCATACTTCATCTGTTGTTGCATATGGGTGAATTCACCCCGGAAAAACCAGCCTTTTCCCAGATCACTGTTTAAAACTGCTTCAATACTGCTGTTGAGATCTTTGACTGTTACACTTCCAAAAGATGTCTTAAGACCATTTTTTCGGAAAAGTTCTCTTTGCCAGTCAATTTGCCAGCTGGTATCAAGTTCATAGTTTAAAAAAGAGTGGAGGAAGATCATTTGCTTTTTGTAATTATTATCAAATTTCCAATTATCTATCTCGGTTTCAGAATAAAGGAGTTTATTGGGTAAAATCACTGCTGTCCAGTTAGAGACAGCATGAAATCGTGAAGACGCAGATTATAAGTGGGTAAAATGGCATAAAAAATATTTTTCGATTTGAAATCGTAAATTCATTTTTCACATTGCTCCCTGGAGGTGGAAAATGAATAATGGTAAAACGATTTTTTCTCAAATCATGTGCTGTTTTCCAAAATATGAATTTGATAAGATAGTGAGAAAATATAATGGTAACTTTAAGGTTCGTCATTTCAATTGTTGGGATCAATTTCTCAGTATGAGTTTTGCACAATTGACTTATAGAAGCAGTTTGCGGGATATTGAAGCATGTTTGAATGCTCATCCTCAGAAGCTTTATCATCTGGGTATCAGAGGAAATATTTCCAGAACAAATCTGGCAAATGCCAATCAAAATCGTG
>LKUH01000358.1 GCA_001412425.1 Candidatus Cloacimonas sp. SDB | reverse complement strand
CATTTTTCATATATATTAATAATAATATTTAAAAAAAGAATTTCAAACAAGAAAGTTAAGTAATGAAAAAATATAGTATTATCATACCTGCTTATAATGAAGAAGATGCAATTGAAAAAACAATTTTAGAAATTAGTAAACTTAACTCTGAGTTATTTAATATCCTAATTGTAAATGATGGTTCTCATGATAATACTCAAAAAATCATTGAAAAACATGCAAACATCAAATTGATTAATCATCCTTATAATAAAGGGTATGGTGCTTCTTTAAAAACCGGAATTAGGAATTCAAATTCAGAATATATTATCTTTTTTGATTCAGATGGTCAGCACCAAATAACTGATTTATTAAGATTATGTAAAAACTCAGGGAATTATGAAATGTTAGTAGGGGAGCGAAGTAAAACATCTCATCAAGAATGGATCCGCAAACCAGGTAAATGGATTCTTTCTAAGATTGCAAACTTTTTAGTTGGTCGTAAAATTCCAGATCTTAATTCAGGTTTAAGAATAACTAAGCGTAAAGTATTAATGAATGTTTTACACTTACTTCCAGATGGTTTTTCATTAACTACAACATTGACTATTGCCTTAATGAATATGGGTTATAATGTAGGTTATTTACCAATTGAAGTAAAAAAAAGAATTGGTAAAAGTACTGTAAAACAGATTAAACATGGCTCAAATACAATATTATTAATTATTCGATTGATTGTATTATTCAATCCATTGAAAGTTTTTATACCAGTCAGTTTGATTCTAATCATTGTAGGTTCAATATATGAAATACTTTTTGGGATTATTTTGTTTTCAGGAAGAATGCGGTTGATACCTGGAGCATTTTTCTTAATTTTAACAGGAATAATAATTTTCTTTTTTGGACTAGTAGTTGATCAGATTAGTGAATTAAGAAAAACAAATTTGAAATTTAATTAAAAAATTATGAAGATACAGAAAAATGAACTGTATTTGGGAATCTCGAGAAATAGAATTATTCAAAAATATGCTTCATCAGGTGGTTTGGTAACTCAAATACTATACTATTTACTAAATAATAAGGTTATTGATGCAGCATTAGTCTCTAGGGTGGTTAGCAAAAATTACAATTTAAAAACAAATTGTCAATATATAAGCAACAGAAAAAATTTATTATTATTTTCAGGTAGTTCTTATGTAAATATGCCCATAATGAAATCATTTTATAAAAGACTTAGCATGTATAATAAAATTGCTATTGTAGCATTACCATGTCAAATAGAAGGTATAAAGAAATTTCTAAATCGAAATCCAGAATTGAAAAAAAAAGTTTATGTTTTAATTAGTCTTTTCTGCCATGGAAATTCGTCAATTGATCTATATAGGTTTATTTTTAGAAAATTTAAAATTCCTGAAAATAATATATATTCAATAAAAATCAAAAGAAAATATATCAAGGGTAATTTGATTGTTCTTTATAATAATGGAGAGAACAAATTATTTCCTTTCGAGATACTTAATGCATATAGAATTTGTGGATGTTTTGCAATGAATAAATGTTTGTATTGTACCGATCATTTTGGATTTCAAGCAGATATATCAGTTGGTGATATTTATGATAAAGAATTTCGTAATTCAATAAACAAATATTCGTCTTTTATCTGTAGAACTGAAAAAAGTGTAAAAATTATAAAAGAATTATATGATAAAAGTAAAATTAATTTAGT
>LKUH01000357.1 GCA_001412425.1 Candidatus Cloacimonas sp. SDB | reverse complement strand
TCGGGTGTTTTCTACCAAACCCGCATAACTCTGGGCTGGGGTCTTAATCGTTCAAAACTTTTAATTTTAAGGCTGGGCTTGAAGAATTTTTATTCGGGAAACCCCACGCCCAGTTCCCGTTAAGCACACAAGAATGTATCTTTGGAATAGAACTAGCACGGAATATTTAGTTCTACAATTTTGGGGGTAAGAAATGGGCAAATTCTTTGTTATTATTGTTTTATCTGCTTTTCTAATTCCTCTTTTTGCTGAGGATTTTCAGCAACCAGTACAAGAACCGGTAAGTTTAAAGTTCTATCCATCCCGGGAAATGCATATTGATTTTTGTAGTAGAAATCAAGATCCGCCACCTGAATATTCATTTATTCCAAATGGAGATGGGGATTTAACCACATTTTTAGCTGGTAACTGGTATGATTATATGCCTTATGGATATAATGGTCATTCTCTCAGACTCCAGACTGAGATATCACAACCATATGGTTATTCCGCGGGAGGGATTTACATTTCCTATCATCTATCTGATAATCAATATTTTGGTACGAATAGAAAAGCATGGTTCAGTTATCTCAATCCTGATATGACTTTAAATATTAGCAGCCCATTAACAGATAATGACCGAAGAAAAGGTTTTGTAACCAACGATATTGATCCCATAACTGGTGACCCTTTTTTCACCTGGCATTCACCGCAATCAGGTAATTATGATTATGACTGTTTCTACAGCTATGACCTGTACAATCAGTATGGTTCACCAGGCTTGATCACTGATCCCATTTTGCTTATTAATAATCCTGAGATAGGTATTGAGCTTACTGGACATGAGGATGATGAATTCCTCTGGCCAGTAATCTGGATAGGCTCTTCTCCCATTGAAGATCACAGAAGGATCCACATTTATGCAAACAATTACACAATAAATCAAAATGGGCGTAAGAACTATAATAGTGTTTTTGGATTTGCTGACTTTAATTACGAGGATCTTATAGATTCAAATGATCTTGTGTGGAGTTATAGAACTTTCCCAACATGGGACAATAATCATTATAATGATATCTGTAGAATCAATAAGGATCTTATCGTCAAAGAAAATAAGGTAGCTTTCTTTGGGAGCTATGGAGATACTTTGTTCTGCTATTTAAGTGAAGATTATGGAGATACTTTTTCGGAATTTACACAGGAATGGCTATATCCTATTGCTAATCCTCTTCATGAAAACGGTGAGACATATCAGTTTTATAATAATGATGAAATAACTCCAGCAGAATTATATTTTTGTTTAAGTAATGACGGTAAAAAATATAATGGAGTATTTTCAGATAATGACAGTAAAATCATATGGATGACAGGAATTAATATAAATACACAAGAGAATCGGGAGCAAGGTTCTTACATGGCAGCATATTTTTATCCCAAGATATTTAGTTTTAATGTTGATTCGGGCACATTCGATTTTTATGATATGGATATACAAGGTGTAGATCCGGTTGATGACCAGCCGGCAATTCCCTGGGATCTTAATGAAGATGGGATTGTCGATCAATACAATGATGACGGATCTGTATATATCCCTTTAAGTATGTGTTCTTATTTTTTTAATGCTGATCAGGGATATCAGGATGCATTTTTCCAAGAATCAACTTTTAGAATGTCAGCCAATAATAGCTGGATAGTTGCTTTGTGGTATGATTGTAAAAAGTTATATCAAGCTCATTTTGAAGTTGAGGGTTATGAAAGCTGGGAAGATAAGCATGAGATTGTAATTTCAATTTCTGATGATTGCGGTGACACATGGTCTGATCCATTATTCATTAATGCAAATTCAGAGGATGTAATTGTAGATTCGGTTAATCATTTTAATAATCATTTTGAAGTTATTTTTGAAGATATGATTCCCGTTTATTTCACCTTGGGTGAGAAGTTGGAAATCCTAAGTAACTCAGAAGGTAACTACCATGCTAAATTCCACTTAGCATTTTACGATGACCCATATTACGGCGCTGCTGCTATTGAAACTACATGGCCACTAGTTGGAGAAGGAGATCTTCGTTATGCAGCCCTTGATATTGAATTCCAGGAACCTTGGTTAGATCCAACTTCAACTGAAGATAATACGATAGTCAACAAGCTAGATTATATAAAGAATGTACATCCAAATCCATTTAATCCTGCAACAAATATTGAATTTTATTTATCTAAGGATTCTGAAATAAGGCTAGAAATATTCAATGTTCGTGGTCAAAAAGTAAGAGAATTAGTAAACGATTATTTCCCACGTGGAGAGCATTCAATAAAATGGTTTGGATTGGATGATAATAATTCTGAAGTATGTTCTGGAATATATTTTAGCAAATTAATAACAGAGAATAATACTGATGTATTTAAAATGGTTTTACTAAAATAGTGACAAATGTCCCCCCAGTTGTATTATATTATCATAGTACAGCTA
>LKUH01000356.1 GCA_001412425.1 Candidatus Cloacimonas sp. SDB | reverse complement strand
ATAAAAAAGAAAATGTTGGTTTTATTGAGTATGGTAAAAATCTTGCTGAACCAAGAAATATATCAATTTTCACTGGAAAAAGAATTGTTATACAAAGAGTTGTTTCTCTAAATCCTATTCGCTTAAAAACAACAATATTTTCAGAAAAAGCTATTGTTAATTCAGATTTAATTACAATAAAATTTTTGGATGAAAAAAATAATTACCTAATTGAATTGATTGCAGGAATAATTTCTTCAAGATATTTTGGTTTTATGTTAGCAGAAAGTAATATTAACTTACAACGTGAAGTTTATCCAAAAATTAATATCAAAACTTTAAAATCTATAGAAATTCCAGAAGTAGAAAATATTAAACATGAAATTATCTGTCGATTTACCAATTTAATAAATGAAATGCAAAACATCCAAAAAAAATATTATTCATCAAAAACTGAAGCAGATAAGAAACTCTATAAACAAAAAATCGAACTTCTTGATAAACAAATAGATCAACTTGTTTACGAACTTTACGGTTTAACTGATGAAGAAATCAAGATTGTTGAGGAGGAAGTAAGGTGAAATATTACATTACTTTTTGCAAACATACAAAATTACCAAAAGAAGGTGACTACGAAAAAGTCAAATTTTATTTTAAATATATTTGTACAAATTATATTGGCAAACCAGAAGAAGATTTAAAATATAAAGATATTTCTATTGAAATAAAAATAACCAAAGATTTAATTTCACAATGGAATCTCCATCCAAATAAGGATCTTGAAAAAATATTATTTGAATTCGGAAAAAGATATATAATTGAAAAAATAAAGGATGAAACTATTCAAAATAAAGAAAGATTGGATTTAAATATTTTTGATCAAGATAAAAAATGTCCCTATAATCCAGATAAAATTGAAAATTTTAATAATTATTCAGAAACAATTTATATTCCTGAAAAATCTTTAAATAATAATATAAATTATAATCAACTTGCAATAAAAATAACTAAAAAACGAGATTATATTAATTCAATATT
>LKUH01000355.1 GCA_001412425.1 Candidatus Cloacimonas sp. SDB | reverse complement strand
TTCAATATTGAATTTTTTTCCATTGGAAAAACGTTTTATAGCTTCACCTTTTTTGAAAGTACCTTCAAAAACCCTGATCAGTACAATTACACCTCTGTACTTATCAAAATAAGAATCAAATATCAGCGCTTTTGGTGCTGCCTTCGGATCACCTTTCGGCGCTGGAACATGCTCTACTATGCCATCCAACAATTCCATGATCCCCAGGCCATCTTTGGCGCTGACCCGATAGATCATTTCAGGATCGGAACCGATATTCTCTTCAATATCGTGACTTGTACCATCAACATCTGCTTTTTGAAGATCGATCTTATTGATCACAGTTATGATCTCCAGATCATTCTCAAGGGCAAGATACAAATTGCTCATTGTCTGAGCTTCAATACCCTGAGAAGCATCAACAAGCAGCAACGCTCCGTCACAGGAAGCCAGACTGCGGGAAACTTCATAGGAAAAATCAACATGACCAGGTGTATCGATCAAATTTAAAATATAATTTTCCCCTTTATAACTATATTCCATTCTGATAGCGTGAGATTTTATTGTGATCCCTCGTTCCCGCTCCAGTTCCATATCGTCCAGAATCTGATCCATGCGTGAATTCAATTCTATAACATGAGTTGCTTCCAACAATCTATCTGCCAGAGTAGACTTCCCATGATCAATATGAGCAATTATGCAAAAATTTCTAATTAAGTCCTGTTTCATTCATCCTCCAGAATGATTTTAAATTTTACAGCAAGGTGATTATGTCAATGATAATATCATAAATTCTAAGTACTTTATAAGTTATAGGTTTATTGCAGTTTAAGTGCCCTGATCTAATTTGTGCTTGACGTATGAGTATCAGTTTTTTTATAAAAGCTCAAAATCACGCAGGAGAAGATATGATTGAAGTTATTGTAGAAAAATGTGTAGGCTGCAGACTTTGTTTAAAAGCCTGTGCTTATGATGCTATAAAAATGATAAATGATACTGCTGAAATAGATCTGGAAAAATGCACCTTATGCGGCGCTTGTGTTAGTGCATGTAAATTTAATGCGATAATGATCCGGAAATATGGTCAGAAAAAAATTGACCGTGATCTTTATAAAGATGTCTGGGTTTTCGCTGAACAGAAAAATGGAGAAATTGCATCGGTAGTTTACGAATTGTTAGGCAAGGGCAGGGAACTTGCCGATGAGAAAGATTCTAAGCTTGTTGCTGTTATGCTGGGAAATAATATTGCCGGTAAAGTCGAAGAATTGATCCATTATGGGGCAGATAAAGTAATTTACGCAGAAGACGAAATACTGGAAAATTTCCTGGATATCCCCTATTCTGCTGCTTTATCGCAACTGGCTGAAAAACATAAACCAGAAATTATTCTGGCAGGTGCTACAGTAATAGGCAGATCCATGATTCCAAGAGTGGCAATTCAACTTCATACCGGCTTAACGGCTGACTGCACTGGACTGCAGATAGATGGTGAATCAGGATTACTCTTGCAGACAAGACCTGCTTTCGGTGGAAATATCATGGCCACCATTATTACTCCAAATCACCTTCCCCAGATGGCTACAGTGCGTCATAAAGTGATGGACCCCCTGGAAATAGACAGTTCCAGAAAAGGGGAAATTCTAAAAGAAACAATTGATTTCAAGAAAATAAATGACGATACGAAGTATCTTGAATTTGTGCATGACGATACTCAGAAAATAAACCTGACTGAAGCTAATTTCGTCATCTCCGGCGGAAGAGGTTTAAAGAAAAAAGAAAATTTCGTAATTTTAGAAGAGCTGGCAAATTTACTTGACGCTGCAGTCGGCGCTTCACGAGCTGCTGTTGATTCCGATTGGATAGCTTATCCACACCAGGTAGGACAAACCGGAAAAACCATAAAACCGACAGTTTATATTGCTGTCGGAATATCAGGTGCGATACAGCATTTGGCTGGGATGCAATCTGCGGACTACATCATAGCTATTAACAAAGATCCTGATGCTCCTATCTTTAAAGTTGCCGATCTGGGGCTGGTTGGTGATCTGTTTGAGATTATTCCACAATTGACCAAAAAGTTAAAGAAATGAATGTTTTTTAAGCTCGGAATTAAAGAGGAATTATGAAATTCATCATCAACACTTGTGTTCATAATCATGAGCAGTATAGTTCAAATTTTGAGTTACAACTTCGTTCACCTCTACTTAAGGAGCCCCGGCTTTCATTGAAATTCGATGATCTTACAGCCTATCCACCTTTCATAAACAGCCATGATCACCTGGTGGGTAACTGGCATCCTCGAGCCGGCAACAATAATCCTTATGAAACTACTGATGTCTGGGTAGAGGAAATGAAACACTCAGCTCCTTTCAAGGAAAGAAACAAGATCTGGCTGAATGATGAAAAATTTGAGCTGACTAAAGGCAATGCACCACTTCTCACTCATCTGGGAATGTATAAGAATATTTTTTCAGGTTGTGTTGTCGTTCAGGATCATGGTCCTAATCAAGTTGAAGCATATTATGACAGCTTTGAGATCAATGTGATCAGAAATTACCGCCAATGTCATTCCCTGTCGCTGGGAAACTGGTGGGGTGGTAAATCCGCAGAAGAAGAATTGAAAGCTGCCGGGGGCAAGGAACCTTTCATTATTCATCTGGCTGAAGGTACTGACGCAACAGCCAGAGATTCTTTCCGAAAATTTGCAGAAAAGGGACTATTAAAAGCTAACACTTTAATTATTCATGGTATAGCCCTGCAGGATGATGAAATAAAAAAATGTGCGGAAGCAGGAACATCGATCTGCTGCTGTCCTGAATCAAATCATTTTCTTATTGGGAAGACCATAGATGTTGATGCCTGCCTGAAATACGGTGTAAATTTTGTCCTGGGAACGGATTCAACTCTTTCAGGATCTGTCAATCTGCTGGAAGAGATTAAAGCATTTAAAAACTATTATCCTAAAATATCCATGCAGAAAATATTCTCCTTCTTCACTTCCAATGCACAAAAAGCTTTAATGATAGATCCGCAATACGGACATTTGAATTCGGCAACTGAAAATCTGCTTCTTATCAAAACTAAAGCCCAGGATCCCTACGAAAATCTGATTGAAGCAGATATGCCTGATATTCAATTTCTTATGTACAGGGGTAAACCAATTTACGGAAGCACTGAATTTCTGGACCTCTTCAAAATAAATGCTGAAGATTATTACTTCTTCACTTCTAATAATGAAGCAAAATTTGTGATCGGTCATCCCGAAAAGATCATGGAAAAGATCGATTCCATACTGGGATATCATAAAACTCTTCCCTACCTGCCTTTTCAATGTTAAAGCTATCAGAAATTTTCTGTAGTATTCAGGGTGAATCAACCTATTCCGGGTTTCCCTGTATTTTTATCCGATTAGCCGGCTGTAACTTAAGATGTTCCTACTGTGATACAAAATATGCCTATACTCCCGCCAGGAAAATGAGTGAACTCGATATTCTGGCCGAAATCCGACAGTTCGAACCGCTTAAA
The DNA here is from genome assembly GCA_001412425.1 of Candidatus Cloacimonas sp. SDB. Taxonomy (GTDB): domain Bacteria; phylum Cloacimonadota; class Cloacimonadia; order Cloacimonadales; family TCS61; genus SDB. The sequence goes on along the minus strand of LKUH01000355.1, from coordinate 2,214 downwards.
CTGGTTGAAATTACCGGCGGAGAACCTTTACTGCAGGATAAAGTATATTCACTTCTGGTAAAACTACATGAACAGAAATACAAGATCCTGCTGGAAACTAACGGATCCCTTGATCTGGCTGAAGTTCCTGAATATGTTACCAAGATCGTTGATATTAAATGCCCCGGAAGCGGACATTCCGATAGCTTCCTGATCGGTAACCTGAAATATCTGAATAAATCTGGTGATGAGATAAAATTTGTTTTAACCGATAAAATAGATTATGAATGGGCTAAAGTGCGGATTGCAGAATATGCTTTAACAGGCTATAAAATAATTTTTTCTCCAGCTTTTTCCATTTTGGAAGCAGACGAATTAGCCAGCTGGATCCTGCAGGATAAACTCAAAATAAGAATGCAACTACAGCTGCACAAATATATCTGGGATCCCGCTAAAAGGGGAGTGTAGTTTTGTATCAGTCCGAATTATTCTGTTTAGCTTTAATTAAATAGCTTGTCTGTTGATTTGAGCATTACAGAATTAGGATGGTCAGGTGCTTCAGCAATTAAAATCCACTGTACGATTATCACGATGGCAGGTAATAACCAAAACTCTCCCATCCCCCCTCTACCGCCAAAGGTAATAATTTTCCAGCTGGAGATCTCTGGTTTAAGAAGTATCCGCATAGTGGAAGTCCAAAAAAAAGTTGTAGTCAATATAGTCCAGGCCAACACTATACTGCGCAGTTTATTACTTTTTTTTCCCATAATAATTCTCCGTTAATATTTTGCGAGTTTACTAAATTTGCGTTTTCTGCAACTGTAATATTTAGTAGTTTCCCGCAGGGTTTTTAAAATATTACCAGATATGAGAGGCAACATACTCGGTTAATCTGCCCAAGCTGTTTACATAGCTGCCGTATTCATTATCGTACCATCCCATTATTTTGGCATGAGTAACGGGAATATTTACTTCCTGCATATCGCTCATACCTACTGAGCAGAGCACATCGGTGGATATTTGCAGGAATCCTGTTCTGGTATGAATCTCGTTAGCCTCGATGACAACTGCTGCAGGAAAACCGAGCAGATCGAGTGAAACGTTCTGATTGGCAGAATAATAAAGCAGATCTTTCTGAGGTCCCTTAGCAGCTGTTTTATAAATATTATGTAGATATTCTGCGTTAATATAGGGTAACCCGTTTTCATCGAGCCTGGAATTGAAAGTAATATTAAGGGAAATCAGAGAAACAGTAGTTGTAGGAATTCTAATGGAATCTGCCATAAAGCCGAATTTGATTACCTGTGGAATTACTTTTTCCAGAGTTTTAGCTGCACCGGTAGAAGAGAGAATAATACTGTTCAATACCGACCTGTTTTTTCTCAAGTCAGTAGCACCGGTTTTGGGAACCGAGTCGAGTACACTCTGTGTATTTGTGGCTGCGTGAACTGTAGACATGGAAGCAGTAAGAACATCATTGGTTTCCTTATCTTCCAGCAGCGGTTTAATCATATGAGCCAGACCAGTTGTAGTGCAGCTGGCAGCAGACACAACATGGTGTTTTTGAGGATCATAACTTGTATGATTAATACCGTAGATCAGTGTAGGGAAACTGTCTGAATCTTCCAGTAATTTGTTTTTAATTTTGAAAGGAGCGCTGACTATAATTTTTTCAGCTCCGGCAATGGTATGGCCCATAACACTGCCTTTGGGATCATTGCTGGAAATTGTGGGATCTAAAAATTTACCTGTACAGTCTACCACAATTTTCACGCCTTCCTTTTTCCAGTTAATATTCTGGGGATTTCTTTCTTTGTTCAGGAATTTAATGGGAAAACCATCAATTTCAATCAAGCCATTTAATTCGTCAATGAGCTTGATTTTGATTTTTCTGCCAGAGTTTCCATTGATAAAATGATTCAAGGTACCGTAAGTGGAATCAGAACTTATAACCTGTACAAGATCTTCCAGGCCTTTACCAACCACTCTGCCCACATTGATAACAATGCCGTCAAAATTCCTGGAAATCAGATGATACCAGAGAGTTAATTTTCCTATGCGTCCTAAACCGTTAATGCCTAACAGTTTTTTTTCTTTAATACTCATTCCCATGATTCACTCCCTCTAAATTAATTATAATTCCTGAACTTTAATAGGATAATTACCTTTATAGACAATTCCTTTGTTGCCATCAATCGCAATCGGATCAAAAGCAAAAAACACATTCCCGCTGAT
>LKUH01000354.1 GCA_001412425.1 Candidatus Cloacimonas sp. SDB | reverse complement strand
GTTTTTTCTGAGATGGATAAATATTTTGAGCCTGAGAAAAGGGGTACCTATTATGAAAATCGGAATTATTTCTGATATTCATGGCAATGCGGAAGCCTTACAGGTAGTTCTTGATGAATTAAAAGATGTTGATGGAATTGTTTGTCTGGGTGATATTGTTGGGTATGGAGCAGACCCGGAATATTGTATTGAAAAAATCAGAGAATTGAATATTCCCTGTATTAAGGGGAATCACGAAGGTGCTCTAACCAGAGAATTAGATCTAAGTTATTTTAATGATTATGCCCGAAGAGCAATTGAGTGGACCAAGAAAAAATTAAAAGAGCAGGACGTTATTTATCTTAGTAGGTTAGGCAAGAAAATTACAATTTATAAAGATGTTTTAGGAGTGCATGGCAGTCCTCGGCAACCTTTATGGGAATATATACTGGACAAACAGATCGCTGAAGAAATTTTTAATGATTTTGATTTTCAAATATATTTTGTAGGGCACAGCCATATTGCCGGGTATTTTTCATTTTATCCTAAGAACGAAGTTGTACAGTATACTAGTGCATTTGATGGCGCAAAAATATTTATTCGCCCAGATCATAGTTATATCATTAATTGCGGAAGTGTCGGACAGCCCAGAGATAGGAACCCCCAGGCAAGTTTTGCAATCTTTGATACCGAACATTTTATTGTCAATATTAAGAGAGTTGATTATCCGGTTTACAAGGCACAGGAAAAAATTAACAAGGCAAATCTTCCAGAATTTTTGGCAGATAGATTAGCCCTGGGAATCTAAAATAAGATAGAGGTAAATTGTAAAAATGAAAGAGGCTATGTTCTATAGGGTTTTACAGGAAGGCAAGGTCAGGTGTGAACTATGCCCTCATCAATGTGAGATTTTACCAGGGAAAAGAGGGATATGCCGGGTAAGAGAGAATAGAAACGGTGTTTTGTACAGTTTAAACTATCAGCGATTAATTGCAGCTCATATCGATCCTATTGAGAAGAAACCATTATTCCACTTTTATCCTGGTTCTAGTTCATATTCGATTGCGGCAATAGGATGTAATTTTCATTGTTTGCACTGTCAGAATTGGACTATATCCCAGGTACAGGGAGATGTTATCAAAGGAGAAGAGGCATCTTCGGAGAATATAGTGCAAGATGCTCTGGATAATGATTGTCTATCAATTTCTTATACCTATACCGAGCCAACTATTTATTATGAAACTGCTTATGATACTTCTAAAATTGCTCATAGAAAAGGACTAAAAAATATTTTTGTTACCAATGGCTATATTAGTCCTGAACCACTTAAAAATATTGCACCATATCTTGATGCCGCAAATATTGATTTGAAGGCCATGAATGAAAAATTTTACAATACTGTCTGTGGTGCTAAATTGCAGCCCGTACTGGATAGTATAAAACTATACTATGAACTGGGGATTTGGATTGAGATAACAACCTTAATTATTCCCGGACACAATGATAATAGTGATGAACTAAGACAGATTGCCAGGTTTATTGCAGACATCGATGAAAGCATCCCCTGGCATGTTACAGCCTTTTACCCTACTTACAAATTAAATGATACACCTGCTACCCCCTCATCTGCATTGGAGCGTGCCTATACAATTGGTCAAGAGGAGGGCCTAAAATATGTATATCAGGGAAATATCGGACAGGGAGAAAACACATATTGTCCTTCCTGTGGAAAATTGTTAGTGAAACGAGATTTTTTCAATACAAAGAATCAAATTAATGGTGGTAAATGCCCTTCTTGTGGATATAAAATCCAGGGTAGAGGTATGTCTTAAGTGATAAAACAGTTATTTATAAGAATATTAAATGGATATTTTGAAAGAAAGGTATTACGAAAAAATGGAAAATAGTGAATCTTATATTGTATTTGGACCGGTTCCCTCTCGTCGATTAGGAAAAAGTCTGGGGATTAATAATATCCCTCCCAAGATATGCACCTATTCCTGTGTTTATTGCCAGGTAGGGAAAACATTAAAAATGGAGGTAGACCGTTCTCTGTTTTATGATACTGCAGAAGTGATAAAAATTGTTGAAGAGGCAGTGAAAAAATT